>NZ_JAQISY010000015.1:0-40757 GCF_028618465.1 Bartonella sp. MM73XJBT
CCTTTCAACTAAAGAGTCAATATCATTTTTAAAAAAAATACCAAAATAATGATTTTTATAATACTAATTACAATACTAACATAAAATGACAACACACTCAAAACTACCTACAAAAAACAAACTCAAACAGAGCTACTAACCGTTGAGACAGATACTTCAAAAAAACTCAACTGGGGCAAAGCATGCCTGCACATTTGTTTTATAGTCTTGATATTCACTGCAACAACATATTGATTTATAATGATATTTTACTGTTTTGCATGTTGAATGAGAACCCCAAATATCGTTAAGATTCTCTCATCTTAAATCTCTCTATCTTGAATCAATCAAAATCATTCTCTTGCAGGTCAAAAGCGGGGCTGGCGTGTGGGTAAAACTATAGAAGACAAGGACTAAAATGGCTCTTATAAACCGTCTTAGGTGCCAAGGGCTGTCGCAACATTGGGAGTTGGCAAAGTGAATGATGGTGCTGGCTTGCTCCTTCATAAGCGTAAAGATGGTGGTGCTCAATGGCAACGTTATACCATTCATGAGCGCTGTCGCGAAATGAGCTTGGGTGCAACACTGTTGTTGCTCTTCTCACTTTCTTCACTATTATGATAAAGAAGAATATTATATAAGCTGTATAAAAAGAATTAGCTTTATCTGGAAAAAGAATCAAATTCTTGTCGAAATACACAAAGCTATGCTAGCCTTTTATTATTTAAGATTTGAAAAGTATTCTAAAAATTCATGTGGGATAATGAACAACAGAAAAACGATCCGGGGCAAGACCCCGCGCTTGTAGTCAAGCGCTTGCGCCCTGCGCGCAGGCAAGTTTCTGTCCGTTGGCTCACAGGAACAGTTCTCACCGGAATCACTTCTTGCATTCTGATGGGTATTGCCCTTTTTACTGCCCTTGATGGACAGCAACGTTTGGTAACACCGCCGCAATGGTTTACGCTAGATAACCTTTCACAAATCCAAGACTCAGATGCCAACGGATATAAGAGTGATCGTATTTCTCCCACCCATGCACGACAAAGCTTTGATAGCAAACGCCAATTTGAATTATCAATCTTACAGAAAAAGGGCGATAAAAAAGTCATCCAAACCCAACGTTTTGAATGGATTCGCATGGCTTTAGCCGAAAATCGTCCCAAACAATATAGCTATCCTAAATTTGATTCTTTAAACATGTTTGCGACTGATTCGAAAATTCAAGCTGCAACACTACAAGATTCGGGACATATTTATGGAGCAAAAATAGAAACCAAATTAATCTTAAGCAACCGTGATTTTGTCATTGATCAAATAGACTTTGATGGTGCAGATAGCCTAACCGATGATGAAGCACAACAAGAATTAAAAAAAGCGGGATTCACTTTAGAAAAAAACAAAGAACTGCTCTCCATTCTCACCCTCATTGACCCTTTAAAATTAGAAGACTTGTCTTCTACCTCCCAATTTACAGAAAGCCCTGAGGTTCGCATTGTTCAAGAAAATGTGACCGTTTCTCCTCAAAGCCGCCGCATTGATCTCACAAAAAACTATGCTGAAGATATTTTTCCTATTCGTAAGAAACAAAAGATAGCCGATGCTTTTAAAGACAGCAATTATACAAAAGAACAAATTGAACGGGTCGTGAGCACTTTAACGAAATTGAACAATTCTGATATGTTAAAAGAGGGAAGTTTATTGCGCATTGGCATTGTGACACAAGCTGGAGAAGAAGATCATCTGGTAAGAGCAAGTATTTATCAAGGGAAATACCATATTCTCACCATTGCCCTTAATGATCAAGGGCAATTTGTTGAAAGTGCCGAACCCAGAATGTCCCAAGCACTGAGAACAGCTTTTCAAAATGGTATTCCCCATGCTTATGTCAGTAGCGCACAATTACCAACAGTTTATGATGCACTTTATACTGCTCTGCTCAGCCATAATGTCTCACAGTCTCTTTCAAAACATCTCATTCGTCTGCTTGCCACCAATATTGATATGAAAAGCCGCATAACACCAACCGATCAACTGGAAATATTTTATGCCGTCCCCCAACAAAGTGATACAGGAAAAAATAATGATGGCAAAAAGAATCAAAAAACCGTAGGAGTACCCACCAACACAGATCCCGAAATTCGTTATATCAGTGTTACCTTTGGCAATACAATCTATAAATATTACCGTTATCAATCAAAAGATGGCAGGGTCAATTATTATGATTCAGAGGGCAAAAGTTCCAAACCTTTCTTGCTACGCAAACCCACTCCCAATGGCGTTTTTGGTTCTCCCTTTGGACCACGCAGACACCCTATTTTAGGCTATGTGCGCATGCATACAGGTGTTGATTGGGTTGCCCCCAAAGGCTCACCCATTATTGCCGTAGGAGATGGTATTGTCACAAAAGTGGGTGTCACAGGTGGCTATGGAAACCATACAGAAATTCAACACAGCAATGGATATATCAGCAGCTATTCACACCAAAGCCGTTATGCACCAGACATCAAACCAGGTGTGAGAGTCCGTCAAGGACAAGTGATTGGCTATGTAGGTACAACAGGAATGGCAACCGGTCCCCATTGTCATTTTGAAATGATTGTCAATGGTGTAAAAGTTGATCCCATGCGAATCCGTATCCCTGAGGGTAAAGCTTTAACCAACCAAGATTTACAAGCTTTCCTAGAGGAAAAAAACAATATTGATTCTCTGTTAAGCAATCCACCTCCTTCATCAGGAGATGCTTCTTAAACCCACCTTTCAAAATGAACCCTTTTCTCAAGACATCTCCAGCTTAAAGGGTTTCCCCAACATAGATTGTCTTGATACCAAGGCCTATTGATTTATAATAATAATTTATTGTTTTGCATATGGAAAAAAAGACTTAAAGAGCGTAGGATTTTCTCATTTCAAATCTGTTTATATTGAATCAATCAAAACCATCCCCTTTTACATCACAAGAGGGGTGAGTGCATGAATAAAAACTATACAAGAAAGGAGTAAAAATGCCCCTTATGAACTGTCTCAGGTGCCAAAGGCTGTCACAACATTGAGGGCTAGCAAAGTGTACGATAAGGTCAGCTTGCTTCTTCACAAACGTAAAGATAGGAACTCAATGGATTTACCGTTACACCATAGCACCGTCGTGAAAATGTGCTTTGGAGTATTGAGAGAGGTCTCTTTAAAACAAACCCGTGAATTGGTAACCTCCTAGCGTTTGTTTTATAGCAATAACCCAAAATATCTCTCTCACATCTTGTTAAAGGGATACCCCGTAGAGAATTTGCAAAAAGCCAGGTACAAAAAAGATTTTTTCCTTAAATGCTTTCTCTCTCATCTTGAAAAGACCGCATGACCTCTTCTTAGCCCCTATTCATGACATTGCTGATGTTTTTCCAATCTTATCCACAATGAGAAATTTTAACCAGAGTCTTTGTTTTCCATAAGGCAACAACACAAAACAAAACTTTTAAAACAGAAAAATCAAAAAACAATTGCAAATCGCTAAAGAACAAAAGAAAGGGCTCAAAATAACGAAAATAACCAGAGAATTTTTAAAAACATATCAGATTTAAAAAATCGGAAATAAATACCATTTTTGGGCAATCTTAAATGATATAAATCGTACTATTTGAAGGGATAACGCCTCTGATGATATCATGACTGTCAAGTATTTTAGTAAGGTATTTTTGTTTTGGATAATGATTTTATGAAATACCAATATAGAACAATCACTGCGATTTTTTTTACCATTTTTCTTTGCATCAAACCTTCTTTTTCTCCTGCACAAAATCTTTCTATAAACGATGAAAAAAGACGAAATTTCATCAAACAATTACCGAAACCTAAACGCATTGCCTTTGATGATCGTTCAACCAATGTATACATTGTGAATGAACTTACCAATCCACCGACTTCTATGGTGTTAATTGACAAAGGTCTAGAGCGTGGAGAATGGAAAACCGGTGACTATTGGGGAAATACAGGTCCCTCAAAGACAATTGCAGCTGGCTTGTTCGGAGAAGCAGCAACAACATCGAATGCTTGGCTTTCAGGATCTGGGGGATGGGTTAAATATCGCGTACAAGATGATGGAACTCTTTTAAAATTTCGCTGGTACAACCCCTATAGTGGCGCCAACCAATATTCTGCAACCTCGAACAACAAAGAGTATTATTTTGAACGTAGAGAGGGTGTGGGTGATAACGCAAGAACAATTTGGTACGTAAAAAGAAAGACGCCCAAGAATTATAACATTGTCATAGCAGCTGATCCGCAACCGTGGCGTTTGGATTCTGGTGATCCTAATGCGAACAGCAACAGAGAACCATGGCTAAAGACAAATAGACAAGTTGCAACGGCACTAAAATCCCACGCCGCCTCATTTTATATCGTCAATGGTGATTTAACGGAGTTTGGCCGCCCGCAAACTTATCAAGACTATGCAGATGTTTATAAAAACATGGCTTATCCTGTCTATGAAGGACTAGGCAATCATGATTATGCCAATAATGTTCGTGATTGTACGATACCGATGTCAAATCTTTCAAAGGATGCCTGTGCGGTGAGCGCTGTGAAAAGAATGTTTAAAGAAATAAACAAATATAGCAGTTCTCTCCCTATGTTTCGTCAACACGTGACTTCTCGTTGGTCCGCTCGTTTTGAAAAAGCGCGTCACTTCATAACTGGAAGTTTAAGCTACTCATGGGATTATGGGGATATTCACTATGTGCAGCTTCACAATTATCCAACTTATACTGCATATTTATCTGATGGTCACACGACAGTCAGAATAACAAAAGCTCTAGGGTGGCTAAAAAAAGATTTAGCAGCTGCTGATAAAAGAGGAAAAGTGACTATTCTCAATTTTCACGATGCGCGTCCCTATTTTGGCGATCATGATTCACATTTTCTTCATCCCCAAAATGCAAAAAATCTCGCTGCCTTTAAATCACTCATGACTTCTCATAATGTCAAAGCCATCTTTGTAGGACATGAGCATTCTCGATTCTATTGCCGTGCACAAGATGATAAAGTTTTCGGAAATATTCCCCTCTACACAGCAGGAGCACTCTTTAGTGGAGACTACTATCTTGTCAATGTGCAAGGAAAAAACATTCACGTGAAAGCTTATAATGGAAAAACAGGCAAACCCGTTTTGCTTGAGGATTTAGGACGAAATGGAAATAAAAAGTCCCTTTCGAAAAGTTGTAGCAATTTATAAGGGTGTTTTTGTTTTTAACTTTAACCACAACAAGAAATCGTAAAGTCACCTTTATGGGTTAGACGGTGTATTTTTTGCACCACTTGCGTTGAGTTTTGGCAAAGGAATGACAATTTTTGTACCTCCCAAAGCAGAGCTTTCAAAGAGTGGTTTTTCACCAAATTGCATACAAAGCTGTTCCACAACCAAACGCCCAAGACCGGTCTTTTGCTCCGACGTTTGGTTCTTCATTCCCACCCCATCATCTTCGACAATAAGCATTAACTGTCCATTTGGCTCAGACCCAAATGAAATATAAATATGACCAGCACGATGATCAGGAAAAGCATGTTTTAAAGAATTTGTCAGCAATTCACCAAGAATAATTCCAAGGGTTGTGGCATCTCTTGAAGACAATCGACAATCTTTAAAATCCGTGTGAATAGTGATATTTTCGCGCAATTCAAAAGGAACGGCCAATTCGACATCATGCACCACGGAGCTAAGAAACTCTGCCAAGAGAGTTGTTTCCATATCATCACTCAAGCGCAAGCGCCGATGTGCAGTAGAAATTGTCTGGATACGGTCGCGTGCAGCCCCAAGCACAGAACGCACTTCTTCATTTTTGCTGCGATTTAATTGGAGCCCCAGCAAAGAAGATACTGTACCAAGAGAATTACCAATGCGGTGGCTTGCATCCTGTAAGAGCATTTCCACCCGTTGGCGTTCTTTTTCAGCATGATTGCGTGCGCTTTCCAATTCTTGTGTCCGCTCTTTGACTCGTGCTTCAAGAGCAGCATTTTCGCTATGAAGCAGCAATTGATACATTTTTAAAGAGCGTATATCACGACGAAAACGATTAATGACAAAATAAGCAGAAACAAAAGTACTCACGACAGAAACAATCGCAGCCAATGTGAGCGCAGCCCGCATAAATGCAATACCTTCGCGCTGTTTTTGCCGCACCACATCATCTCCATTAATAAAGCTTGTCATCAATTGGGCTAAACGTGCCACTTGAATCTTCTGACTTTCAGAAGCAGGCGCAGGTTGAGAAGATGAATCAGGAAGGGCATCAAGCGCATGCATATGAGCACTGAGAAAAGCTTTGCGCGCTTCGACTTCCTTTTTAAAAGCGCTAAACCATTCATACCACCGCGGATGTGCATAAACAATGAGCTCCGTATAATCGAGAATATCCTCAAGTTCGCGTGCTGCATTTTCAAAATGTGCTTTATCTTCTGCATTTCGGGTTTTTGCATAGCTACGGTCAGCAACAGCCATATCGATGAGGCCAATCAGCACCAAATCGGCCTGTTCGCGCAACTCTGAACTTGTATTCAACTGTGCAACTTCCCGATCAACGGCATTTGAGAGCAACATAATAAAGCTCGATGCCAAAAGAGCCATAACAAGAGAAACCACAATTGCCACCCAACGCCAGCTTGAGATGCTTGAATCAGCAGAAGGACTTTGAGGAAGCAGCTTTTTCTGATGTGTCATAGAATTTCCATAGGCAAACCTGAAAATCGTCATTTTTCAGCACAAAGGAAGGCACCTTCAGGAACATAACAACAAAAGCCCGCAAGAAAATTTCATACAGGCTTTTCTTATTTCTCTTAAAGAGATATGCCAAACACTTTGAATTTCCTCAGATACTGACTTTACTGTAATAGCTATAACGAGAATAAAAAAAACAAGGTTCTTAACCATAATTATTATACTTTTTTAGCCATTAAATGAACATAATGTGCTTCCAGCCGAATAAGAATCAGGTCCATAATCGGACTCACCATTGACCTTGAGCAGTTCCTGTAAGCGATTACGTGCTCTACTCACACGGCTTTTAATAGTCCCCACAGCACAGCCACAAATAGCAGCAGCATCTTCATAAGAAAAACCCGATGCACCAATAAGAATAATGGCTTCTCTTTGATCAGCAGAAAGCAGATTTAAGGCTTTTTTGAAATCTTGCAAATCAAGGGATCCATATTGCGCAGGATGAACAGCAACACTTTGGGTAAACACACCATCACTGTCTTGTACTTCTCTGCCTCTTTTACGCATTTGACTATAAAATTCATTGCGCAAAATGGTAAAAAGCCAAGCTTTAAGGTTTGTTCCCATTTCAAAACTATCTTGCTTGGCCCATGCCTTCATAAGGGTATCTTGGACCAAATCATCTGCTTTATCATGCTTTCCACTTAAAGAAAGTGCAAAAGCTCGTAAAGCTGGTAGAACCTGCAGGAGTTCCTGCTTAAAATTTTTCACGCACTTTGCCATAAAAGGTTCAAACCTTTTCCACATTGTTTAAACCAAATTGCTCTGCGCGCTCTAACCTGTCCAAAAGCTCCAACAAACGCCGTGGCAGTGCTTCTTCCTGGATTTCTAGATAAAATTGGCGTAATTTTCGTGCTATTTCACTATTGACCCCGAGAAGGTCATCTCCAAACATACAGTGATTGGTGATATTTTTTTCATCATGGTCGTTCATTTTTTCTCCCCCTAATCCATATAATATCAGTAGTACCGATAATATTTTTCGCCTTAAGGTTGTAAATATAGTGATCTATAAAAAGTTCCATACGGAGAGGGGAACTTTTTTATCTTTCAAAGATTTCAACCAACAAAGTGCTTCAAAGGTCATAAGGAGTTATAAATTATGTCATTATCCATGCGCATCGCACCACATCTTCCCTATCTTCGGCGTTTTGCCCGGTCTGTCACAGGCAGCCAATCCTCAGGTGATGCTTATGTTTCCGCGATGTTGGAAGCACTTATTGCGGATATTTCGATTTTTCCTCAAAAATCCAGTGACCGTATTAGTACCTATTGGCTTTTTTGCCACCTTTTTGACCAAACCACGCCGAATATCCCAGAACCGCTCCCACAATTTGGTCTTGAACAAAAAACCAGTGCCAAATTATCGTATTTGACCCCGCGTGCACGCCAAGCCTTTTTATTGATTGCTGTTGAGGGTTTTAATGAACAAGAAGCCAGTGAAATCATGTCTCTTGATGCGAAGGAATTCCGCAAGCTTCTTACCCAAGCTTCAACGGATATTTCCCAACAAATAGCCACAAAAGTCATGATTATTGAAGATGAGCCTCTTATTGCCATGGATATTGAACAAATGGTAGAAAGTCTTGGCCATCAGGTGATAGGCATAGCACGAACCCGTGATGAAGCTGTCATCATGTATCATAAGAAAAAACCGCGGTTGATTTTAGCTGATATTCAATTAGCCGATAACAGTTCAGGCATTGATGCGGTCAATGACATTTTACAAAATGACCGCATACCGGTGATCTTTATCACAGCTTTTCCTGAAAGACTCTTAACTGGCGAGCGTCCAGAGCCGACTTTTTTAGTGACCAAACCCTTTAATCCTGATATGGTAAAAGCACTTATTTCACAGGCTTTATTCTTTCAAGAGAATGCCTCCAAAGCGGCCTAGAACAGAGTAACATCTCCATTATGATCGTGATGCCTCTTCAAAAGCCACCGATGGATACATCCCATTTAAGCGCTCTGATGCAAGCAATCCGTGGTGCTGATATTTGTGTTTTATATCAGACCACCAATTTGGTCTACTTATGGGCAGAAAACTTGCCACAGCATTTGCATAATAAATGGCGTGTAGGCTGTCGAGACAGTGACTTTTTTTCACTTGATCTTGCTGATAATATGGAAACCATTAAATTGCAAGTTTTAGCGACTGGCAAAATGCAAAGCATTGAAGCACGGTTTGAGGATATGGCCAAACAAGCGATTTGGTATAAATTTTCTATTGATTGTCACCGCAATGATCATGGAGACATCATCGGCATTATCACCACGGGAGTTGATATTTCAGGCTTGCGCCGACGCGAACAAGTCTTAAAAATATTGCTTCGAGAAGTAAGCCACCGTTCCAAAAATCTTCTTGCCATCATTCAAAGCATTGCCAGCCAAACGGCACGCTATACGGAATCGCTACAGATTTTCTTACGCAAATTTCAAGGACGCCTGCATTCTCTTTCGCATTCTCAAGATCTGATCACCGATTCCGATTGGCGTGGAGCCCAATTTCGCGAATTGGTACAAACGCAGGCTCTTGGTTATTTCATGAAAGAGACCGAACGTTTTTCCCTTGAAGGGTTAGATCCTTATCTTTTTCCCAATGCCGCTTTACATATTGGTTTGGCTTTTCATGAGCTTATTGTCAATTCTCTTTCTTTTGGTGCCCTCTCACAAGAACAAGGCAATATCTGTGTACGCTGTGAAATCCAACCCAACACCGATGGAAAGATGCAACTTCTCATCACCTGGACGGAACATTTTGCAGCCAACACCGTTCTCTCTAGCGAACAAAAAGCCTGTTTTGGTAGTGCTGTCTTAGAAAAAATTGTTCCTGTCTCTGTCAATGGTTCGGCTTCTTTTCAATTAACGGAAGAAGGAATTGTTTATCGTTTGTCTGTTCCAGAAACTTACTTTGACATCTTTTCTTAAAAAAAGCAGTGCACCGGCCACAAAACGAAAAACAAAGAGTGGAGTGTGCCAAGAGTTGTTAAACTCTTCCTGTTCACCAAAAGACCTTAGCACCACACACTGTTAGGATACTAATCCCAAGGAACTCAAGTGGAACACGCAAGTGGAACACGCAAGTGGAACACGCAAGTGGAACACGCAAGTGGAACACGCAAGTGGAACACGCAAGTGGAACACGCAAGTGGAACACGCAAGTGGAACACGCAAGTGGAACACGCAAGTGGAACACGCAAGTGGAACACGCAAGTGGAACACGCAAGTGGAACACGCAAGCTCTAAAAACGTTTATTCATTGAAAGAGCCCTAAGGCTCACAAATAGAGCTCTATGCTGTCAACCTTTTATTGGAAAATATTTTATGAATAGCCTTGTTTTTATCCTCTTATTGGTTTCATGCACAGATGATTTTAATAGCTGTTATTCTAATAACACCATGGTCGAAGTCTATCCCACAGCGCAAGCATGTGAACAAGCCATGATCCCTTCAACAAAAAAATTTGCTTCTTATGGGCAACAAATCTTTGCCCAATGCACCAGCGTACAGGCCAACTTATATCAACAACAAGTACAACTCACCTGGTCTGTGACAAACCGAGGCAATTTTCTGCTTACAAGCCAAAATATACATGATAAGGTCTTCCAAAATCATAAAGCAGATATTTTCTCATCTTATCACCATTTCTAAGCTTTTCCGCTATAAACCTCTTGCACAAAAAAACTTAAAAGCATAAACCCATCAAGCTCTCAGAAACCAATCCGTGGAAAAGTACAGAATGATGGATAATCAAAACACTCAACCTTCACAAAACCAACAGGCAGAGCAATATGCATTGCCTCAAGACATCCCCTTAGATCCATCCGTAGAACGGGTGAGAAAAAAGCTCATGCGTTTAATGATTGTTTCCATTGCAATAACACTCATTCTTATGCTTGCTGTACTGTTTAGCGTTGTCTATAAAATTATAGCAACGGGATCATCTGCAAAACAAACAGAGCTCTTAACTTCTCACCACAAAAATAAAGAAATGATCCACCACACCCTCTCCTTACCCAAAAACACACAAATTCTGTCGCAAAGCCTCTCAGAACACAATATTTCCTTAAAGATCTTAACAGCAAATGGGCAGACAAAATTTATGATTTACAATTATCATAGTGGAGCACTTATCGCTGTTCTTTCTGTTGACACGGCAGAAGAAACATTGATCACCCCGCCCCATTAAAAAATGCCCCCACACCAAGCGCAAGCGCTTGCCTTCTGATTTATTAAGCATTTTTTTGTACGCTTGCCTCTCTCTCAAGCAAAGAGGCAACCCTCGCTGTTGAACTCTCTCCGGTCTGAAAAACTCGAGATATTACCTTTAAAAACAGAAAGGCAAGTTCAGAATAACAAAACTCAACGCCTACCGCTTCTCAAAAACACACCAACTTGTAAAAGGCCCCCCCTCACAAGCGCTTAAACAAAAACGTTCTTATTTAAATATTTTCTTCGCTGCAACATGTAACCACTCAGGTGGCGCCGCAATTTTCTCTGGACTTGCCTCTCTCACCGGCACAGCAACAACCAACAATGTACCTTTATTCTGAGAATGCTTGAAAAGTTGCTCTTTAAAATACAAAGGCACATTCAAAACATAAAAATTCAAAGCGTGCCGCTTCTTAAAAACACAACATATTAATTTGTCATCATAAATCATCGTTTTTCAATTTCAGTAATAATACCTAATAGCGTAACTTTCTCCTATCTGAAATTCTCTTATACTGAATCGATGAAAATCGCTTACTTGCACATTATAAACAGAGGTGTGATGTGGCCTAAAAGCACTAAAAAAAAGAAACAAAATGCCTTTTATGAACACTCTCAGATACCAAGAGCTGTTGGAAACATTGGGAAGCTGGCAAAGAGTATGATACTACCCTCTTATGTCTTTATAAGTGTAAGGATAGTAGTGCACAACGGCTTTACCGTTATACCATTCGCAGCATTCACAGGTAGCCCTCCGCGAAATAAGCTTGAGTGCATTGAGATACCTTTCTTTTCAAAAAGCACATGAACTAACAATATAATGGCATTCTGTCATGGCCTTTTATATGAGGAGCGTGATCCTCTTAAACACCCCAGTACTCGTGAGAGGACAGCACCCCTCACAAGCTTTTAAACAACAACTGTCTTATTCAGACATTTTCTTCGCTGCAACATGTAAGGATTCAGGCAATGCTGTGCTTTTCTCTGCACTTGCTTCTCTCGCAAACAAAGAAGGAAACCTCGTTGTAGAACTCTCTCTGCTCTGAGAAGCTTTAGATGTTGCCTTTTAAACATAAAGGCGTATTCAAAACACAAAAACTCAACGCCTACCGCTTCTCAAAAACACCCCAGCATTTATCAGAGAATAGGAGAACAGCACCCCTCACAAATGTTTAAACAGCAACTTTCTTATTCAAACATTTTCTTCTGCTGAAGATGTAACTACTCGGCGCCGCCGTGGTTTTCTCTGTATTTCTTGTTCTAACACAGGCAAAGAAGCCACCTTTTCGGTCGACGCATCTCCATTTTGAGAAGCTTCTGAGGTTACCCGTGACAGTTCAAAATGGGAGAGTTCAA
Source organism: Bartonella sp. MM73XJBT (assembly GCF_028618465.1). Lineage (NCBI taxonomy): Bacteria > Pseudomonadati > Pseudomonadota > Alphaproteobacteria > Hyphomicrobiales > Bartonellaceae > Bartonella > Bartonella sp. MM73XJBT. Next base: position 12,311 of record NZ_JAQISY010000015.1, read on the forward strand.
GGGATGGTTCTTCTTGAGCATGCACAACACGCCGCCGTGAAGTACGCCGCGTTCTTTTGACAGGCTCACTATTGTTCTCTTCGTGGGAGCATTGCTCTTGGGGGCTTTTTTCATCCAACAAAGTGTTAACCTCTGAGGTCTCTTCACGCGCATGGCCATTTTGCACTTTATCGTGTTGATCATGCGCATTTTTCAACATTGTTTGTGATACGTCTGTGTCACAATTAACGGTGTCTTTGTCTTTTTTCTCAGCTTCAGCGTTTATTTCACCGCATTCTTGCTCACTATTCTCATCACGTCGAACATATTGTGTTTGTCCAACCGCTGCCAAAATAATACGCAAATAATGTTCAGCATGTTGTAGATAATTCTCCGACATAACACGATCGCCAGCACCCTGTGCATCACGCGCAAGACTTATGTACTTATCAGCAATTTGTTGAGCATTGCCGCGAATTTTAACATCCGGACCGCTACTTTCATAATTGCGAGACAAAGGGTTAGGGCCGCGACGATTATTATTGTTATTATTACTGTTATTATTATTGCGACCGCGTACCCGTCTATTTTGTTGTGGCCTCATTTTTATCCCTTTTTGGAGTGTGTGTGTCTTAATTGACTCTTCTTCATTGCATTATTTTTCGATAACGCTCATCATGTTTACAATACGGTTATCAGGCTATCCGCGTTTTATTTCACTCAAATGATACCTACTGATATTTGATAAAGCATATATTTTTTGAAAATCACAAAAACAGCAGGGAAACCATAAGCTTAAAATTCCCTCTTTCTCTGTTAACCAGCAGAAACCTAGTGATGTTCACATAAAATGCCAAGTGTTTTTTTCAAAATAGACCATATTTTACTAAAAAAATAACCATCTTGTGGAAAAACAAAAACAAGAATAAACATAAGGATACCTCTAGCAAACAGAAAAGCTCTGCCAGAGAACACTAAAACTCTCTTTTCTGCTCTAAAACCACCAATTCCTAAAACGCCGATATTGCCTGCCCCCTCGTGCATTCAACCCACAAGCATTCACATTTCCCTGAGTTACTGCGCGAACATGTTTATTTTATGAACATAGCCTTTCTTTTGCGCTAAAGCAACCCCTTTGTGAGCAATAATCCACGACCACTTCACAAAATCCGTTACTTTTTATAAATAGCTTAACATGAAGTATTATTCAAGTCCTCTGAACATGAACCGTTTAGTCTTGTTGCGAAAGAGTGCTCACTACTCTATAAATTTTGTTTATTTCCATGAAATATGTAAGGAAATCAGATCTCCCCTTTATGACAAATTGAGTATAAAAGCTAGTATAAATAATAAAGAGTATAAAAACATAAACTTATGAGAAAGAAACAGCTGACATGTCACGTCTCTCTGAAAATTCAGAATTGTCTCAAAAAACGACGAGATCCATAAATAAAAATGGCATAAGGAATTCTGCTATTTTTGTCATGCTTCCTCATCAGGAGACTTTTTTTGCCAAACGCGCACAACGTTTTGCGCATTTAGCCAACAATTTCAAGAATAAACAAGTCCCCCTTTTTTTTACGCATTTTTGTCATGCTCAACAACAGTCTATCGAATATTTTAAAGATTTTGCCATTCCCCTTAGTCGTTTTGCGGCTCCCACAACCCCTCCTCTTGATCGCTCAAAATTCTTAATGTTGGGCTTGTATGAAAGTATTGTTGGTGATTTTTTAAAACGCCTCTCACACTCAATAGTTCCCAACCAAGCCTTTTGGGCAACAAAAGCTGAAGCTTTAAACCGCACACAGCAGCAAAAAGACCAATGGCGCCTTTGGGGAGATAATCTGTTAAACCACAAACTTCCCCAACAACACTTAGCAGAACATCTTTTTATCACCGGTGCGCTGCAAATCATCTCTACTCTTGCCGCCTCACAACTAGAGAAGCACCAGCTAACCCCACAACAAAATAACCTCTGTCCTGCTTGCCAGGGAACCCATACCGCTACCCTTATTATTGAAGACACATCGCAAGAAACCATAAAACTTTGTTCTTGCCTTTATTGCGGAACCCTCTGGCAAATCCCACACGCCCAGTGTACCTTTTGTGGAGAAACACAAAACACTTCCATCCACACCAGCAAAAATATGCCCGACGGCATTTTACTGGAAACCTGTCAGACATGTGGCTCTTATTGCAAACAAATCAATCAGCAGAAAAAACCGACAGGCGATGTTTTTGCCGATGACATAAGCACCCCTCTAGCTGATTTTTTATGCAAAACGCCTTTTCATTTTAAGGATAAAAGCTTTAATCCGTTCTATCAAACTTATGTAAATATTATCATTTCTGATTAAATATACTGTTGATTTCCTGCTTCTTCGAGGCTGGTTTCACCAAAGTCACAGGACATTGGCCAGAGCCTTCCTCTCCACAGGCTAACACGGTGGAACTCATCGCTAAGTTTTTTAAATTAATCGCGGCATTAATGTCTCAAGCGTGGTGTGTACCACAATGAGAACATCTCCACTCACGTATGTTAAGAGGCAATTGTTCAATCTTACATCCGCAATGATGACAAATCTTACTACTTGCATACCAACGATCTGCAATAACAATCTTTCGACCATAGCGTGCCGCCTTATATTCCAATTGACAGCGAAACTCGAAAAAACTTTGATCTGCAAGGGCACGCGATAAATGCTGATTTTTCAGCAAACCTTTTACATGAAGATCTTCGAGACAAAATGTACCAAAGCGCTGAATTAAATCTGTTGTAACCTTATGCAAATTATCTGTTCTGATATTGCTTATCCGTGCAAGAAACTTAGTGAGTTTTTGTTTCTCCTTATGGTGGTTGCTCGAGCCTTTTTGCTTACGACTTAACCGCCGTGATAAGCGCCGTAAACGATTTAGCAAAGCTTTACAAGGTTTAACGCTTCCTATGGTTTCTCCTGTCGAAAGCGTTGCAAGTGTATTGATGCCCAAATCAAGACCAACAATAGCTTAGTTCTCGCTCAGTGACTCTTGAGATGATCTGTTTCAACGCTAGACTTACAAACCACCGATCCGCTTTACGACTAATGGTTGCTGATAAGATCTTTCCTTGAAATCGCAATTGTTCTCACAGACGAACCCAACCAAGTTTGGGAATTCTTATCTTGGAACCTCGCAACTGTATTTGATCATCGGTCAAAGTAAAATGATCGTGCACTCCTTTCTTTCTAAAGGTAGGATATCAGCTTCTTCCTGCAAAGAAATTCTTAAAAGCCACCCCCAAAAGCCACACCCAATTGAATAATTGCCATTTGTGGAGCATTTTTAGTAATTTCCATCATCCATGGAAATTGTTCTCGTTTTAGAGAATTGGATTGTCTACGTAGCGCATAGTCATTAGGCTTTGGTAAATTATTATCTTTCTTCCATGCTTCATATTGCTGCCGCCATTCCTTCCGTGCCCAATTATAAGCAAAGCGCGCGCAACCACTGGCTCAAGCCATGTAGCTTCATTGTTTATTGTTTAAGTCTAGAGCTATTTTGTGAGCAACAATCATTGCGATGCCTCTACAGCTTGACGAACATTCTCTAATAACCTTTGATTTTTTCTCGAACGACTTCCATAAAAACGAGCACTGAAGACAGTAATAATTTCTAAAACATCTTTGGCTAAATCTTCTTCAAAACTGCTTTCTTCTCCTTGATTGAGAATGACAACCTCAACTTGTTTGGCTTCACAAATGGCGAAAACCAATTCTGCACCAAAGCGCAATAAACGATCTTTATGTGTAATCACCAAACGACCTATTTCATTTTCAATGAGAACATCCAATAAACTTTTAAGACCTTTTTTACGATAATTCATCCCTGATTCTAAATCAGAAATGAGTTCATAAATCCAGCCTTGGCTTGCGCAATAAAGTTCAAGAACCTGTTTTTGTCGCTCTAAATTGTCTTTTTGATCATGGCTCGATACACAAGCATACGCAACGGTTTTCTTCGAGAAAGTTTTCTCGAACGAAAAAAATCAGGTCTCAACTTGGAAAGGTCATAACGGCGGTGACCTCCTGCAGTATGCTCAAAAATAATTTTGCCTTCACATTCCCAACGGCGTAGAGTACTGATCGAAACACCCAAAGCTTGAGCAGCCTTACCTGTCCCAACAAATCTATCCATAATGTATATTATTACACTGATATAAATAGATACAACTAAGCTGTTAAAGCCCTTTTCAGCAAAATACCAAAGGTAACTTGTTTGCTTAAAAAGCTGGGGTCCACACAATATCTAGGAAAACCCCACTTCCGACAGCCGCAAAGGAAAGCTGCCGGAAACGCATGGAGCGATGACAAAAGACTCAAACCACGGACCTTAACCACAGAGAGATATAAAAATATAAAGACCTTTCATCACCTAACGCGTACCACAATACATGCAAAACGCTTCTCTTTATCAATAATAATACGGCAGTTTTATGATGTAATTAAATTTTTCAAGCAAACAAGACACAAGCGAACATAACATCGACTTATAAGAATAATTTATTGTTTAACAGCTTAAATGGGAGAGCTTCAAAACAGAGAATTCTCTCATTTTATTAAATCTTTTTATATTGCATCAATCAAAACTATTGGCTTGCACCCCACAAACCGAATTGGTATGGGTTGAAAACCTTTATAATAAAGAGATAAAAGACCTCTTATGAAAACTCTCAAATGCCAAAAGCTAGAACAGCATAGGGAGCAAACAAAGCCTAGAAACATGCAGGCTTACATCTCAAGAACAGGAATGCTCTTCATACTCTCTCAACGAAAGCCAAAACAAGATGCTCTAACATCTCTTCTCTCTTGAGAATAAGACCCATAAAGTATTGAAATATATTTCGCTATTTATCTTTTCATCTTGAGGGTGCTGGAAGATATTTTTTAACGCATATTTTAACACATAGGCTAAGAAGAAAAATCTTATTGCATATCCAATTTATTGCCTGTCGCAATTTTATCCTCTATATTGGCACTTTAAGCGATCCTTTTAAAAAAATACAGCCCTGACAAAATGTGATATTTTTAAAAGCAAGAGAAAAAATTTCAAAGAAATAGCTCATGAGGCAGAAACAATAACAAGATTTTTGTCCATCAAGATATTACAGATATGAAAACAGTGATGACCATAGGCACAAAGAACTTTGATATTTTTTCATCAAATTTCCCATACTCTTCAATTTTCATGTAAAAAACGCGCCCCATATAAAAATTTAAAAGTGATTGCGTCCCTTGCCTTCTTTCTCTTCTTTTTCATTGAGCAAACAATCTCGTAAGAGAAAATAATTTCCATCTCCAGGGCGCACTATTGCCATACATTTTTTCTTTGTCGTATCAGAAAGTCTATCCCACATTTCACGAATAGCAAAATAGGCTTCACTTTCCAAGTTAAGACAATGCTGATAAACTTCCCTTTTCATTTCAGCCATAACTGAAGCAGCAATTTCCTTGCAATAAACACGGTGATCAAAGACTGGAATAGTCAATTCGGCAGGCGCTTGTTGTATTATTTGTTTATGGTCAGAAAAATAGCTGATGGTTTTTACCACGAGAAAACAAAGTACTATAACACAAAACAGCAGCATGAAAACAAAAGCGATCTTGCGATATAATCTTTTGAAATATGCTTTTCGTCTTGCACGGATTCTTTTTTCCATAAAGCCCCTACTCTTTAAACTCTGAAGTTTTTGACAGCAAACAATGATAGCAGCATCAAGACACAACATACATGCTACAACTACAAACGCTCAATCTTCTTATCTCTAAACATGCCTTTTTTCTGCATCATCAATGTTTTATTTTTATCGTTTGCAACTCTCATTAGAAACTTTTTCATCCGCTTTATGAAAAAGCTCTAGAGGCATTATCATAAGAGTTTATGGATGTAAAATTCTATCCAAGCAATATAACGGATTTTTCAATCGGGATAAATAAACACCCTCATTTTCCATGATCTCATCCCCATTTTTCAGAATACCACGACCACTCCACGTACGATGTGCTGTTTTGTTGAATTCATAAGACTAGAAAATTCACTCTACCTCCCCATTGCTCGAACTCTCCAACAAAAAACCAACAGCACATCTCTGATTTGCTATTTTTGGCAAGCTCCAGACAAAAATACGCCCGTTATACAAATATGCATCTTCTCACCAAGAATTCTCTCATGAAAACAAAACAGGGGATCTCAATGTTTACTATGGAACAGTTTAACATAATTAAGACATTACTATAGCATAGGAAAAGGGGGAAATTTATCTATTCTCCAGCCTCATAAACGCAAAAAACAAAAAAGATGCATGAAAACTGATTTTTGTCCTTCTACCTTTTACTTCAAGGAAAGCTTTGCGATGGAAAAAAATACTCTTGCAACATTGCCCCTCTTCTAGGCTGTAAAGCTTAAGACAGCATCATCCAAGTGAAAAAGCAAACGGAACAAGAAGCGAAGTCCACTGTTTCTTTTGATCTATATATGCCAATTTCTGGTAAAGATGTTACCACAAGCGAAAAGTTAAAAGGGAATGGACAGCCGCCTTTGTATGATAGAGTACAAATTGAAGAGCTGAGATATTTTCTCCACTCGCCCAATGAACATTGTCGTGATGAACAAGAAGCTAAAGATTACCTTGTTGATGAATACAGCGAATTGTTAAGCCTCATATTTTTCATTCACGTCTGTGGTTATACCGCAAAAGACATAGACGTTCATCGACGAAACTTTACTCTCAGTCCCATCCATCATGGCTTTAATAACCCAACCGCTCCCACCAGTAAACGCATCATGCACCCTCATGGTGTCACCAAGGATGAAGATTTAACAGATCCAAAACAATACAGTTTCACCCTTGATCTTATTGATCAAGCTATTGTGCAGGCTAAATGTGCATACCATAAAATCCGTTTGATAAAAATCAACAACAGAGAATTCTATGTTCTCTACCTCCATCCCACCCAAATGATCCAGTTAAGAAATAGCACTAATCCTGATATCTGGTAAAATATTCAAACTGCAAAGGAATGGATGCATCTTGACAAAAATTATTCTCTTCTTCAGGATTCATTTGGTATCTATCGTGATGTTATTTTGCGAGAATCTACATACGTAACCCAAGGGATTCATTCCACAGAAAACACAGCACTTGACCATGTGCGGCGTGCTGTTTTGCTAGGGCAGCAAAGTGTCATCATGGCTTTTGGAAGAAACTATACTTTCGAAAATTATACCATAAACAACTACGAAAATCCACCTGCCATGGCTCTTGAAACCATCTTTGGCATGAAAAATGCACAGTTTATAAGCCCTCATCGCTCTCAAGATAGTTTGGAGCCAAATATCCAAGACCTTGGCACACTTGTCATTCCAACCTATGCTGCTCACCAAGCTTTATAATTTTGAAAGTTCTTTAGAGACTTCTTTAAACAACGAGCACAATAAAGACATCACACTGCTTGGCTTTTTCTTAAGAACGCAAAAAGATAAAAAGCCCCGCTTCAAAAGCGGGGCTTTAACAATATCGGAGAAAACAATGGTAGCAATATTAAAGAAAGACAAGAAGCAACATATGACCGATAAAAATTGATAGAAAAGAGTTTTATCTAAAAGAAACTGTCATGAGCACTGGTTAGCTTGCTTGAAAAGAAGAAAAAATGAGAGCTGCTTTGAGCTCTCAAGCCTACCACAAGACTACGCCATCCATTTTTCATGATAACGAAGAAATGCTTTGTAAGCACTTTCCCTTACTTTGATCTATTTGAGCAATTCAGCCTAGCAACAAGCACTTTTAAACGAAATGAAGAATGCCAAAAGCTTCTGTCCTTCTTTTAGGGAAACAGGTACCAAGACAGCAAATTATGCATCGGTGAAAAACCGCTCTCTCCTCTTCTTAAAGCTTTACGCAAAGTATATAAGGATTTTTTACCACAAAGGCTCGACTTTAAAAACCGTAACAAGGACTTTATCGCGGACAAAAAGCGCCCCCCATTGAGACGATGCCCAATTTCCTGCGTACCAACAGGACTTTGATAGAGTTAACAGCAAAAATTTTCTATTGTTTTATGCTGCAAAATCCTCTGTTGAGATTTTTCGCATTAAAAAAACACTCAAAATACATAACGATATCCAGACGATATAGACGATATAATTGAGTTATCTTTTTTCTTTTTCGCAGTCTTGGCAAGTGAGACTGCCATTTTTTCTACCGTATTCCCAATAGACCCTTCTTCTTCACTTTTTTCCTATAACACTGATGCTATGCTTTGCACTCTCGACTTTAAAACTTTTCATATTATCTACCAAAGGTTTACGAGTAGAATTAAAATCTATGTCAGCAGTTATATCACTGCGGAAACTGGAGGCATTCATTCCTCCACTAACTTTAAGATTTGCATTGCTCATGAGATTGCTGGCGGAATTAGATAGTCTAAGCAGTTCACTCATATCAGAGCGTACACTGCTTATATTCTCACTTTTAGTATCTATCTTAACATCACTACCAGCAATAAGCTTTACACCTCTTATTGGAGCACTACTCACAGTACTGAAGTGATTAAAACTAATGTCACTACCAACATAAAGAGGAGCCTCCTCCATTATAAAACTTGCAGAAGTATGTAGATGAATTTCGCTATCCTCTTCATGAGGTTTATTGCTCACGACACTTATTTCACCATTGATTTTGCTACTCTCACTGCTGGCTTTATTTCCTCCACGACTCCCTTTGCTGCTTTGATCATTTTCTTTAACACTCTGTTGATGTTTAAGGGGGGTAAGATCTGTTTTTTGCCATTGTTTTTCTAAAATCTCCAAGCGCTGCGAGATTTGTGCCATATCTTCATGCATTTTCTTTAACAGTGCATTCAAAGGAGCGTGCCCCATTCTTCCACTCGCATAAAGCACCACACGAATATGTTCAGGATCATCAATATCAGCAATAGAAAATGGAAAAAGTGCCATTGCGTTCTCTCCTTCTCCTGAATTCTCACCGAGATTGGTAGACTTCAGTGCATTATTAGCAACAAATTTTTATACTGTGCACAGCCCCAAAGAAGTCACCCAAGGGGGAATCCCGCAAGGGATAATCCTAAGAGAGACCATTGCAAAACCTTAAAAAGCTTTGAGCAAAAAATCGTCTTAAGATAGTATTTTGCTTTTTCAGCCAAAATGATGGTCTGCCAATCTGACGCCTCATCCTCTCACATACAGTCCACTGGAATAAAGAACATTTTCTCCGCAAAACTGCTCTTCTATCCCCAACCCAACATAGAAATGCTTTTCCACAAAACCAATTCTTTGGAATTTACTCTCTACAATTCAGTCCCTAGAACGCACTCATAAAACAAACCAACAAAAACGAAGATCGGTAAAATGCCAACGCCAACAGTAAACGCTCCACAAGTGCTTCCATAGCGCTCTCTTAAATATTTTTCTTTGTGGTATTTCCACTTCATAACGATTTTCTCAGCATTCCTTCACGCATAAGCAAAGCGAAAACAAGCTCTTTGGAAACGAGCCAACTATACAACAAATCTACGTCCTCAATTCTCCAAGATCTTACGGCATCATTCACCCACCCTCTTCCACAAACCACTTTTCCGGTTCTTATATTATTCTGCAAGCCAATTTTGAGGCAACACCACCAGCTACTTTAGAACACACACGCCAGCCCCTACATCATCATAAAGCTGTCATAAATAAAAAGCCGCAGAAATCATGCTTTTACTTTTGCGAAAAGAAGCAGTCCATCGTTATTCTTGATTCATGTAAACCATAGCAAACATAAAAGAAAGACAGCAAATCTTTACATAGAATATCCCCCTACCAACAGGAGCAAAGATGCCTAAAAATGCCGCTTTTATGACATTCGCCTGAGCCAATTTTCTAGACAAAACAAATTCTTGCCTCCAAACACAAGGAGAGAAAAACTTACAAAAACCAACAGCGCCTTTGCCTTCTCTATGTCCAGAGTAAAAATGACCAACAGATCAAGAAGCACAACCAAACTCTGGAAAAATCACATTAATATCTCTCACTTCTTGTCACAACACATTGAACATCTCCAAGAGAAGCATAAAACACACCAAGGATGTCTTCTTTCCTGAAAGGCAAGCGCCAAACTTCATAAGAGCCAAGCCCAATTCCATCGTTTAAAAGTCTCACGCCGACTCTCTTGGCAATAGAAGCAACATATCAAAAGATAAGGCAGCAAAACCACCTCTCTTCTTATGCGATACAGTAAAGCCTCTCGATGAAGTGCAGGGATAAGCAATAAAAGCAGAACAGAGGGAATACCATCACGGTAAATTCCATAATGCATCTGTTATAAGAGCTTTTTTCATAACAAGCATTGTGCAATCATTTTGACCACTGTTAAGAATTTTCATTCTCACGCTTTGATAGCATAAACAACGGCCATATTGACAGGACGTGTTTCCTCACCACCGGTTTCTTTCAAAAAGATTTGATGTTCATGCGCCCCTGCAAGAGTCGTATTGACCCTTCCGGAACCGTTAAAGTAATAACTATTATTCCCTTTGTAAGCCTCTATACCAAAGGGCATAAAATTTTCAACTTTATGTGTATGAGCCCCTGTTAAATCTGTTTTCCCTTGGTGGCTATGAGCTTCAAAAGAATCTTCTTGTTTGCTTCCCAGGCGTCGTCCTTTATCGACATTTTTTCCACTATCGAGCCCGCGTAAAAACATTCCACGCAAATCGGGCACATTAAAAGTTGTTCGCCCATCTCCCCGTCCCCATATTTCACCCAGAACAGCAAAGAGACTTGCATAAGCCTTGCGAGAATAAGCCTTACCATCACAAAGCAACCAACCCGATGGCACTTTTTCTGTGGCAAAAGTACCAATAAAGCCAGGAAGCGAAAAAACTTGCGTTGGATTAGTTAAAAACCAACCATCAGCATTTTTTCCGGCAATATCACAAGTATAGACGAGTTCATAAAGTCCCCCCCTTTGCATTTCGCCACCCCTTAGAGGTGCGAGACCATTAGGAGTAGCCATATAAACAGGACGTGCGAGCAATTGATTTAAGGCAACATTTGTAATACCACTATTTTGCTCCTGTGCCCTAAAGCGCACCACAATCCCACCTTCATACGATTCAAAAGAAGATTTTGTCATCAAACGAATAGCTGTTCTGTTGTTTTCCTTATCAAGGCGAAACTGTGTGTCAATCACCCCCCCATTATCCAATAAATATTCTTTGATACGTTGCATCATAGCACGCGCACTGTCATTGACTGAACTTGGCGGCTGCCCCTCTGCCCAATTGATGCTCTCATCAGCATAGGCATTCTCCGATGCAATAAGGGACCAATCATAAATCGAGCTCATAGCAGATATCCTTTTTGCCAGAAGGACAAACGCGCGAAGAGAGAGGAGAAAAAGTGAGCAATTCTCTTTTTAGGTGCTGTGATTTTTTCCATTTTCACCATTTCCATTTTCAGACCGATTTTGTCATAATCGACATGCAACAATTTTGTTTTTGCGTTCATAAACACAGCCTCCGGTTTCAAGCGCAACACCTCTTGGGCCAAAACACCAAGGTAGCGTTGCGGATTTCCCTTATAATTAAAGCTATAGAGGGAATAGCCATTTTTTTTGCGCTCTAGGAGAATATTTTCTTTTGCTCTCACATCAGACAGTCCTAAAATTCCTCCCACAAGCCCAAGCACTTGCTGCGCATCGCGCAATGGATCTTTTGTTACAGAAGGCATTGTTGTCGATTTTCCTGATGTTGTTCCGTAATTTCCAGCAGCTTTTGTTCCCACACCCAGCAATTGTTCTAATCGGTTCCACCCCTGATTATCTTGCTCTGCCCATTTTTGGCGCTGTGCATCTAACATATTCTGCTGGTTCATATCTTGGATAAGTCCCCCCTTTAGGGCATTGCTTTGTGCACTACTTTGTCCCTGATAGTAGTTATTTGCGGCATTAACCTGATCATATAGAGAGCGATCAATCATCTGATTAGCATTCATCATATTACGCACATCTTGATTATATTGCTCTGCGCTCGCTTTTGTTGCCAATGCACCAAGCTCATCGGCGAGCACTCCGGTATGGGCGCCAGAACCATAGCGCCCCGCTCCAGACATCGATTGATTAATAGCATCAGAAGTTTGACTTAAAGCATTTTGCAAAGCAGCATTAAATTTACTATTGCCTCCAATCCAGTCCCCCTTAGCCATACCAAGAAGATTGTGAGCACTTTGGGTTGGTGCATTCAACCACTGTGTCAATGCTGGATTATTATATTGAGAAGCAGCCTGTTGTAGACCGGTGAGAGCATTTTGTGTCATAGAACCAAGACCCGCAACACGCTCTCCCTGATAAACATTTCCGCCAATTCCCTTATTATAAAGGTCAAGTGCTTGGGCGCTTGCTTTTTTAAAGATATCCGCAGCCCAGGCGGGTGGTGCATTTGTTTGTGTGGTTGTTTGTACTTGAGGTGTTGTTTTTCTACTCATGGGGCTAAAACCTTTCTATAATAAATAAGATTACGAGAATATCCGTGATGTCTAAGCATTTTAGCCCATCCGGCTCTTCCAAACATTTGTACTTCCTCAGCATTGATTGTTCGCGCCCATTTTTCGACCTTATCGATCAAATTGACCAATTCTAGCCCTCCCTCTCCAGCCAAATCTGAGAGGACAACGCGTTTTTTTCCCATCTGGGTCCTTTCAACTTTGGTAATGGCAAAGGCGCTAAATTTTCTGTTATTTTTCAAGACCAGCCATAATTGTGCTTGCCCACTGATGAGTTCTTTAGCAATTGTTTGCAGGCAAACATCATCCGGAAAACGTTCAGCATATTTTTTCAGTGCAGCATTAAGAGCCTCTTGATAGGGTGCTATTTTTTCCCATGACCATTGCACTGTAAGATGAGCAGCATAAGAATTTTTCTTATCGCACTGTCCCCTTATGAGATTAGCTTTTTTCGCTCTCCCAATCCTCAGTTCTTTCACAGCACTCCAACAAACTTTAAGCTTTCCCCACAACATAGCTTTTCACATTATTCCTTTATGAAAAGAGGCATACTCACATAACTCTTTTATTAAAAGGCACACTTACCGCGTAACTCTTTATTAAAAGGCACGCTTACCGCGTAACTCCTTATTAAGAGGCACACTTACCGCGTAACTCCTTTATTAAAAGGCACGCTTACCGCGTAACTCCTTATTAAGAGGCACACTTACCGCGTAACTCCTTTATTAAAAGGCACGCTTACCGCGTAACTCCTTATTAAGAGGCACGCTTACCGCGTAACTCTTTATTAAAAGGCACGCTTACCGCGTAACTCTTTATTAAAAGGCACGCTTACCGCGTGCCGGCAGCCTTCAATTCCACATCAAAGCCCGTCACATGAGACCAATTCACGCCCTCAGGAATGCGCAATTTAAAGCGATAAAACCGTGCCCTTGCGCGGACATGAATTTGCCCCGTATGATGAGAAGGTTGCCTTTCTGGCAACCACACTATCTTCTCCTCAAGAGATTGGCGAAAGCGCATCCCTACAGACAGATAAAACTCTCCACTATTCACTTGAGGCATGATATTTTTCACACGTGTTATCATGCCATTTGTCTGTCCCATTTCTTGTGATATCACCATACAAGCCATGGGGGGACCAGAAAACGAGCCAAGTCTCCCTTCACGATCAAATGCCCCAAGAATAGGAGATTCATTTTTCCAAGCCTTACTATCGAGAGAAAAAGACAAATCATCAATGCTCTGGGTAATCCGATCTAATCCTTCTAAAGTGGTTCCCGCCAAAAAAATGGGCAAAATCATTTTGATATCCACGGCAGCTTTTGTCCATTTTTGCAATCCCCAATCATAAATGAGCAAAATACGTTTGTGGGTGCTTTCATCGCTATCCACCATCCAATAAACGCGATTATACACCCCATCAATGGCAGCAGATAGAGTATACAGATTATTCAGTCTTGATTTTGCTGTCATGGTTCGATCGACTTTTTCAAAGCCAATGGGTATAATTTGCCCCTCATTGGTAATCTGATAAAACCCACCTTCATCAGCAAAGAAAGCAAGATCGCCTCGACAAACGATAGATTCAGCGTTTTTAGCCCCACGTTTATCGTGGATTTTTTGAAAGCTAAAAATAATTTTAGAGCCAGGAATAAAAGAGCCGGCATAGATAGCAGAACGCATAAAGATGATTGGATTTGTTGTTTCGGTTGCCCCTTGCACGAAACCACCATCGGGAAAATCTTGATAATCGCAGCTTTTTTTCCCCACCGTCCAAAATTCGGCATCGTTCAATCCAGACCAATGGACACGTCTTGGATGCTCCGTCAATTTCATCAAACAGACGAAATCTCCCCACACCCGCACAATTCCGGCTTGTGGTGGATTTCCACCTAAATCTCTAAATTTTTTATCGTGATTAATGTCGATAACTTGAGGCTTATCATTAGCATTAACAGCAATCACGTAATCGCCAAACAAAGCGAACGACCATGGAGCATCGACATTTGCAAGATAAGATTTTCCATTTTGGCTAATATCTTTCCAGCGCTTTGTGGTATTGTCGAGCAGATAGATTTTTTGTGCTGTCCCCACAAGAATAGATACACCATTTTTTGTTTTCACAGCCAAAGCCCCTAAAATTGTCTCAGGACAAGGCTCTGAAAATGGTTGAAAGCTTGGCATAGGAATATAGGAACCATCGGCTGGCAAAACATTAATGATTTCATCGGTAAACAGTCCATTAATATCCGCAACATCAGGCCGATAATCAGCAATTGGAAAAAAAGCCATTGAAAACCCCATTGGAAGAATATTTGCAAAACCTTATGGCAATGTTTCAAAGCGCAAAGGCTTATTTTAACCACCAGAGCCTAGAGTTGACTCTGTAACAAAAGCGTGAACCCACCAGCACCAGCCGCCAAAACCAACCACGAGTATCAACCACAGGCACCAGCATCAACCATCAATCAACCACGAAGAAGAAAAAAGCTCTTTAAAACCTCATAGGTAGAATATTTGTAGCCCCTTTTCTGCGTGACGTTTCAAAGCGCAAAGCTTGCAGCTGTTCTTGAAAATCGCGAAAAGCAGCAGCAGCATATTCAGGATCCTTGAGAATATTTTTACAAAGCTCGTATTTTGCCCGTGCTTTAATGAGATCAAATGCATGAATGAACCAAGGATTCTCTCCCTCTCTCAACTGTTCATCTCGCCCACGAGCACAAGCATAAACAACACAGACACTTTCAATCTGCTTTGGTGTTGGAAACAAGCCTATTTTTTGATCACAGTAAGTATAAAAGAGAGGTTCTCCCTGTGGAGGCTGTAATCCATATTGTTTTTGCAATGCTTCAATTGATTTAAAAAGCAAAGGTGTTTGTGCTGCATGATGTGTTCCTAAAAGAACAGACTCCACAGCCCTTTCTGATTCAAGAAAAATTCCCTCTTCTTGGCCATACCAAGTTTTTCCAGGTTGTGTTTTAAAGATCAGCTGTTTTTTTTCATTAAAGAACAAAGGTTCGCGTTCACATAAGCGCAAAGCGGTAAAAATGGAATCTTGAATTTGCATAGAATATTCAGCTGTTGTATCGTCAATTTCATCTTGAATAAGCGCAACCATAGAGGCAAAAGTCTGAGAATGCTCTGAATGTGTGGGATCAAGATGATTTAAAGTAATGGGTGTAATGGTCATGGACAATGATAATCCTTTTGCGTGTGAAGCGTTTTGGCTATCTCTCCCGCAAAAATATATCCTGTTGAGAGAAAGAATTTGCCAACTTTCAAACAGCTCTTACAGCAAATATTCCAAAATTTTAGACAGCTATAGAAAAATTCTGCAAGCCTGATCTGCTCCAGAAATTTTGCTCTCTAACAGCGTATTTTGTTGAGAAAAAGCCTCAGTGCTCAAAGCAAGCATCAATTGGTATTGCGATAAGAGTGCAATCCTAAAATCTTCTGTTTGACAAATAATATCCCCCTTCTCAACAGAACATTCTGTTGAGAAGAAGTATTTGCAGCGCCTTTAAGCAGGTGCTCCATAGGTTGGGATCACGATAGTAGCAAAATCTTGTGCTCCTTGTGTGCTTCCAGGTAAGGTGAAACAAGTTTTCTTCATACCGATGATGGTTTTTGCTGCAACACCGAATTCGCGTTCATAGTCGAACAGTTCTTCCACCAATTTATAGCGTGTAGCGCCACGGTCTTTTCCAAAAGCGATGACGGCACTTTGCGCTCCCAACAGCACGGCACGGCGCACATTTGGCACTGCTTTGTTTGTTGAACCGGACTCGACACCTTCGGTAACATGTTCAGCCTCACGCAGGACGACACCATTATACATACCAAGCGAGCCGTCATAGAGGGGGTTTTTAAGACGGCTTCCATTATAGATTGCCTTAGTGATATCGAGCCACTGTCCAGCATCCGTATTGGTGCGCAACTGAGTGACCTGGGTTGGATGCAGATACAGCACATAAACATTTTCGCCATCAATGCGCACAGGCCTAATTTTTGGATTAGCAAGCTTAGCCCGTTCCACGGCTTTATCGATCAGTTTAAGATTAAAAACATCATTTTCTTTTAAGTCTTCGTCTTTTGTTTTTCCATTGGGGCGCACGATACGTTTATCGGTTGGTGCAGTTGGTGCATTAAAGCCATAATGGACAGGTTTAAGGGTAATCGTGCGTCCTTCAAAGTTAATGGCTTTTGCGGTATAGCCACACACTTGAATAAAGAACATCAAACTCAAGCGATCAGCATACCAATCGACCAAACCATTTTTGGCTTCGGTCCGCAAATCATGTAAGATACGTTGCTGATCAATAGTGCCTTCATTTTTAACACGCACCGCATGAACAAGTTCATTAATAGCCAAGCGATCACTGAGGAATTGCAGAGCTTCTTCATTCCCCTCAAGGGACTGCCCTTCACTCACCCCATCGCCAAGCAACTGGACACGCAAATTAAAGCTAATAGCATCACCACTTGCTTTTGTGGTTTCATCCTTTAATTGTACGATACTATTTGAATCATTTCCGATCAATGGTGCAATAGGAATTGCTTTTGAAATTTCTTGGTTTAACAGTTTAGACCATGTGCGCACTGCCATTGGGTCATTAATTCCGATATAAGTTACAGCCATTTTATCCTCTAAAAGTTGATTGATATAAAAAAACCGGCGAAGCGCCGGCTATTTGAAATTCCACATTTCTCGTTTTCAGATGGTGGATTAGTTATTGGGTATTTTGTATAATTTTTATTGCTTGTCCTCCCCCTTTGAGAAACGTCACATTCTCACTTCGAGAATTCCTCCACAGCGCTCGCCTCCAACACCCCCCAGCAAGCCCAGTGCCAATACCTCAAGCTCTCAACACAGACCGCCTCATGCCTTCCACATGACGACTTTCAGAATTCCCCCATGGGGGGGCTGTTAAGATTCTCGCCCGCCCATGAGACGGTTAAAAGCCGCTTTGTTTTTAGGATCAGCAACCCAATGGCTAAACTCTACTTCCGACATTTTATCGAGCATCTCCAAAGAAATCGGTCCATTGGGCGTCATACCGTTATAGGCCGCCAATGTGCGTGCAGAATTTTGTCTTTCCTGCAAATTTTCACCAATGTTATTGGGAGTATTGGTGTAGCCAATTTTTTGCGCAATAGAGTAGATCACCTCAGCGGGATTTTGATTTTTTTTCGCACAATCGCGCAAGATTTGCTTTAATTCATTACCAATCAACGCATCCACGACATTTGGATCTGCCATTTCCGGATAGAGTGCCGAGAAAGCAGCCAACTGCTTCGCGCGGATATCGTAAATAAAATCGGCCGCTTGATCAAAATCCTGATGCTTTTGTTTAGCACTCACAACGGACTGCTGGTAAAAAGCATGCAACTGTTCTGCTTCATGGTTCATAGAAGGGGCTTGTTCAGAGATCAACGCTCCTTGTTTATAGAGTGTTTTTCCCAACCATTGTATATAACCCATAAAATCTTTTTGCGGATCTGGCGGTGCATCAGTTTCTACTCCCCCTTGACCATCTTTTTGCTGCGTATCCTCTTGCAATGATCGCTGTTGTTGATGTCCATCTTGATGTGCGTGGGAATTTTCTTCTAAGGCTTTTGTTTTTTCTCCAGCATCAATTTCACAGTTTTCCTGCTGCAAAGCTCCTGAAAAAGACCCCTGTTTTAATTGGTTTTGTTCTGCTGGTGTTAAATGTTCTTGATCCATAATGTTAGCCTTCTTTATTGACAATAAGATGATATTTTTTTCAAATGAAGCAGTTTACCTTTGCGCATTCGCCTCTTGCAAAAGAGATTGCATCAGCTGCTCCACTCCAGCATGCCCCCCTGAAGTTGTCTCCAGCTTTACCAGCATAAGCTCTGCTCTATTTGCACCGCGCGCGCTTGTTAAGAACTCCACGAGCCTCACCGTGAAACTCCTCAGTACTGCAAAGCTTGTCCTCCACCCCCTCACACAATGGAGCATTTTGCCCCTTCAAGCTTTGCTCTTGCACCTTGTGTGCAACTTCGTAAACTTATACTCTGCAGACAATTTTATAGAGAAACCGATACGCGCCAAAGAGAAATGCATAAAACAACCGCTTCTCTTAAAACATGGGGTGATTTAGCCTTGCGCATTCGCCTCCTACAAAAGAGTGCCCACCAGCTGCTCTATTCCCATATACTCAGCCGTCCCCCTCCAGCATGATACGCATACGCTCGACTCTATTTGCAGCGGGCTTGTTAAGAACTCCACGAGCCTCACCGCGAAACTCCTCAGCACTGCAAAGCTTGTCCTCCACCCCCTCACACAATGGAGCATTTTGCCCCTGCAAGTTCTGCTCTTGCACCTTGTGTGCAACTTCGTAAACTTATACTCTGCAGACAATTTTATAGAGAAACCGATACGAGCGAAGGAGAAGTGCATAAAACAACCGCCTCTCTTAAAACATGGGGTGGTTTAGCCTTGCGCATTTGCCTTTTGCAAAAGAGCTTGCACCAGCTGCTCTATCTGTGCATTAAGCACTCCACGCGTCCCCCCACTCAGTTCTCCAGCATCACTAAAGTGCCCTCCAGCACTGTGAGGAGCATTTTGCCCTTCCAAGCTTTGTGCTTGCACATTGTGTGCAACTTCGTTTGCTTGTGCTCTGCAGGCAATTTTATGGATAAGGGATGCGGGCAAAGGAGAATAGCGTAAAAGATCGAGCATAATCTCTGGTGTTATGAAACTTTGCATCAAAGGCAACAATTGCATAATAATGGCAAATGTCCGCTCTTTTTCATTAAGGCTTGTTGGCGCATCATCAACGACAATATCATATTCCAAACTGGTGATCATTTCACGTGTGAGCGGGACATACTGAGCGTTTTCCTCTCCAGCAATACGTACCAATCGCCCATCGGAAAGATAATTTTGAATAAGATAGAGAATAATTTTCCCCTGTCGTTGCCGATATCTTCGCAAAGCATCAAAGAAGGAAGCCAACAGATTGAGTGATGATTGGCGACGTTGTTCCTCTAAGATTCCTGGTTGGTTTACCGCCCGTGTACCAACAAATTCAGAAGACAGACCAGTGACTTGTTCGATCGCACTTTTTGCTTCATTAAACAATTGAAAGAAACCTTGCGGAAATTGTGCAACGGGTTTAGGCTGGATTCTTCCCCCCGAAACAGCCCCACTTTTCAGCCAAGTGATGCTATCGGCTCTTGCCCAACTCTCTGTGGCTTGACGATCATCATCAAAAGCGTCGCGTTCGGCCATAATCCCGCCTTTTGACTGACTATTGAGCAAATGCATCACTTGACTAAAATATTTATTTGCCCAGCGTTGTGGATCTTTTGTTGGTTTGACAATCCCGTAAAAATGCCGGCTTAATTTGTCAAAACTACCGGTAATACACTCCCAACCCAATTGACCAGCTGGCACCAAGGGTTTATCTGGTGCTTCGAGCAATTTTCGCCCCAAAAAAGCACGTTTGACAATTTTTCTTGTTAATCTTGTCGCTTGAATTTGCGGAAATTCTTTACGTAAATTTTGGAAATCCTGTTCTGAATAATCGACAAATTTTCCGCTTAAAGGATCAAGGACTTTATAAACAACCTCACGCTCGAACCAGCGGCATTCAGCCAATGTAACCATTTTAGGGCGTTGATACCCCTCCTCCACATCACCACGATAGCTTTGCCCATCATCCGCACTAGTTTGGTGCATAAATGTCTGATGTTTGACCCAATCAGCATGAAGATCACTCCAATGAACATGGGGAAACATTTCTCTTGCTACATCCAGAGGTTTTTCATCAATATACCACAAGCGTTGTGCATCAATGAGATTGGGTTTTACAGCACTTGCATCCCATATCATTTTCATAGGATCGAGTCGTGCAATGACGGGTTTTCCTTGCGGATCTTGTTCATAATCGAGTCTAGTATCCGTCCAGCCCATTCCGCAAATAATGGCATCTTGAAAGGCATCGGAATCCTCGTACTCTCCGTCCGCCTCATCCCGAAACCATTCAGCTGCACCGGTGAGTATTTGGTTAGCAAAAGCCGCCCCTTCTTGACGAGGAATAAATTGCACCTGTCGTTTATTATTGCGCTCTGTACCAATCACGGCATTAATCAGCGGAGCGATACGGTTAAAAGTCATAACCGGTCTGTTTTGTTCGCGCAACACGGCAAGATCTTGCTCATTCCATTGACGCCCATTATAAAAATCATAGTCTTCTTGGGCATTTTTTCGCCATTTTTCGACATGTCCAATATCATCGTGATACCAGCCCACGAGTTTTTTAAAGAGCGCTTGATTTTCAAGGGTTTCGAGTGGATCAAAAGAATCTGTAGAAATATTCATTAGAAAGCCATCCATGAAGTTTGAGAATGGTGAGAAGAGCGATAAGCATTTTTTTTCGCTCGTATATTGGGCTGTTCATAAGCCACACACATCAGTCCAAAAGCATCGGCACCATGGCTTGCCCAATCATGTTCAGCGCCCAGCCCGATATTGCGTTGTTCATCGCGCTTTTCGTGATACCAAGCGAGTGCTCTTCGCCCAGCATGAGTTGTCTCTTCGTTAAACCATATGGCAGGAAACAATCGCCGCACCGCTTCGATACGCATTTTCACAGCTCCCACGCCTTGATTTGGAATGATCTTTGTTTGAAAACCGGCTTGTTGGAGAGCACTTTCAAAACTGACATTATAAACACGGTCTTTGGTTGCTCCATCATGGGGTAAAACCATCAATGCTTTCTCATATCCGCGTTGAAAGACCCATCCCACATGCTCTGAGAGAGGCTGTCCTTGTGCTTCATAATAATCGAGGACGCGGATTTCTCGTCCCACGAATTGTGCGACCCACAAAGCAGTAGCATCAGCCTTTGCTCCTGTTCCGCCGATATCCCAAAAGATTCTGATCTGCATAAGCGGATCACGGGGCACAGTGGTAATGCGCCCCTCGCGTGAAGCCTCAAGCAGCGCTTTTTGATAATAAGCGCCCTCAATGGTTTGGAGATATTCGCCCTCCCAAATATGGTTATATTGTTCGGGTCGTTGTTGTAAATCTGCTTTGCGATCTCTATTCAGTTTTTCGGGAAATTGAGGATTATCACGCCAATTAATTTCCACCCCTTTGATATTGGGATCATTGCCATTTCGGAAACGTTTTTCCACGGGAGCATTTTCCCGGCACGGGTTCCAAGTCACCCACAATTCGGCATTCCAATCGTCTCCTTCTTCACGCAGAGTTGGAATAAGCGTTTGCCAAGCAGTCTCAGTCACGGGTTCCGCCTCGTCCACCCAGCAGAGAAAAACACGCCCCATGGATTTAATACTTGCGATATTGCGATCAAGCCCAGCAAACACATAAACGATCCGTCCATCTTTTGATTTAATATATTTATCACCGATTTCATAATAATCTTGTAGAAAAGGATAGGCTTCAATGGCCCGTTTAATTTCCTCCAAGGAACTTTCATTGAGCGAATTTTGAAATTGCCGTGCACAAAGAATAATCCCCCGTTCTCCCGCCTTACCATGGCGATATCCAACCACGGCAGACATCAAAGCAAAAGAACGTGTTTTTCCAGAGCCCCGTCCCCCCCAAGCAGCTCGCACATCAGCTTTTCCAGTAAAGACCGGAATAAGCTTTGGAATAAGAGCAATTTGAGCAGTTGTCATGAATCCTCAAGCACAATCATTCTCAAAAACCACAATCTCCAGACATCCCCCCTCCCAAGCAGCATCACCGCCAGAAACCAAGATCCCCAAACTCCACATCGCCCTTAAGTCTACCCACAAGCTCCACAATCCCGAGGACAAAAGCACTCCTCAAAACACCACGCCCCTCAGAGTCCATGCCTCTCAAGCACTATATAAAGCATCACTTCTCTTAAAATCACGAGCACACTCAACACATAAGCTTATTTGGGCATCTCCCCCTACTGCTCCAATAATTTACAGAGCCAGAATCTTTACAAGAGCCACAAAAAACTCTAATAAACAGCACAAAAATCAGCTTTCAAAAAACAGAGCTAGTTGTGGAATGAAAACAATCTAAACAGTCTTTTTTTTAAGATCTGATAGCCTAAATATCCTAATAAACAACAAGATTCCCTCTTGCTCTTGTTTATGTGTACCTTCTTCAAAAAATCTGTTCAATGCTCTTTGTTCATTGAAGCTCCCCCCTGATAGGATACCCATTCCACCTTTTTGCATACCCCCCTCATGCTCGAGAGAAGTATATAT
Source organism: Bartonella sp. MM73XJBT (assembly GCF_028618465.1). Classification (NCBI taxonomy): domain Bacteria; kingdom Pseudomonadati; phylum Pseudomonadota; class Alphaproteobacteria; order Hyphomicrobiales; family Bartonellaceae; genus Bartonella; species Bartonella sp. MM73XJBT. Next base: position 35,072 of record NZ_JAQISY010000015.1, read on the forward strand.
CATTACGCCCCACGAAAGACTGGAAAAAAACATTAAAATTTATCTTACACCTTTTTAAGAACTTCAATAATCGCCAAAAGAAACAACAGATCTTCCAGATAGCATACTTTTCAAACAGCGTAATTCTCAGACATTATAGTCTTCAGACATCTCGCTCCCAAGCACCACCATCGCGAAAAAACAAGATCCCCACATTCCCTTAAGTCTACCCAAAAGCTTCACAATCTCGATAGTAACACACGCCTTAAAGGGAAACGCCTCTCAAGTAATATATGCCTCAAGCTCCACAATCCTCAAACTTCGTATTTCTCTCCGTTTTTTTATCTCGCTCAATCCTCTTCCTATCTCCCACAAGCTTGGTATCCTTTGCTCTCACCGGCACGATCTCAACACGCGAAATTGTTTTGAAATCGCCCCCAGCATCTCCAGTCACTTGCAGTGGTAACACTTTAGCCAGCAGCAAACACATCAACAATTCCAGTTGCGCAATTGTTCTAAACCCTTTGCATCTCCCTCCAGCATTCTCATGCCAAAATTTCATCTCGTCATGATCTCCATGGTCCCCAAACATACCCCTACCAAAGAACACAATCGCCAGAATTAGTATTGGCAAAACCCATAGCTCTCCAAGACCATATGCCCCAAAGGATCACACTCCCAGATCTCGACAATCTTCAAAAATCACACCATATACCCTCACACATTGGAATTTTTAGTCTCCTGCTCCCCAGATACCGCATCCTTTGCTCTCACCGGCACGATCTCAACACGCGAAATTGTTTTGAAATCGCCCCCAGCATCTCCGGTAACTTGCAGAGGCAACACTTTAGCCAACAACGAAAAAAAAGGCACAGGATTATTGAGTGCGTGATACTGAAGATAGGATACCAGTCCATCTTCACCATATTGATACCCAGCTTGTTCAGCAGCTGTAAGAAGAGCTTCATTAAACTGCCTTGTTGTTTTATTCAATGCACCTTTTGGGCGCCCTCTTCGTCTTAAGGGAAGACAACGTTCCTTTGCCATCATTATATTCTCTCAAATAAAGTATAGAATAATTTCTGATAAAGAAATTCGTAGATAAAGTGAAAAAACAATACCATTTAAAAACATTGCGCCGCACATAAAAGCAGCACAAAATAGGATGGTTTAGATAATTTCTACTCGAATATCTTCCTTATCTTGTAAGGAACTTTATATAATATACTTGAAAACTCTACCTGAATATCTTATCTGATGGTACTACTTCCATAATAGCACGTCTGTCTTACCATCTAAAGAAAGAGGCAATCCTCCAACCTACTCATCTCTTTATAAGATTAAGTAAAAATGAAGGAACCGTAATATAGATGATAAAAATAATGACAATACTTAGAAGTAGTATCATCAGACAAAATATTTAGACAGAGCTTTCAGATATATTATATAAAGCTCCTTACAAGATAAGGAAGGTATTCCAGTAGAAATTACCTAAGCCATCCCTTCTCTAGAGGAACATCTCCCCTAGAAATGTTTTTCATAGCTTACACCATGAAATTCAAAAAAACGGAAAAATGCAAAGCAGGCAAATTTGGAAAATCGTAGACCTGAAATATTTCCCAGTTTCAAATATGAAACATTCTCTAGAATCCGTCTACTTCTCTTTAGATTATTTTTTATTTTACTGATTTAATTTTTGAGCAGCTTATGACCTTACCGGTTTAATTTCTGAGGCGACTTTTAGACCTCTTTTCTGGTCAGTTCTGACTCATTTCACGCATTTTGACATGCTCCCTTAAACTTATTGTTTGGATATGATCCGCTCGCACGTCCTCCCAAGCGCATCATTGAAAAAAAATTCGAGCCCCAAGGTGCGAAAACATCTTGTTTGGAAATATTCAGGATGAACTAACCGCTAAAATCACAAAAAGCTAGAGGATTAACGCGCTACCTTCTTTCATCAACATTCTTCTCTTTTTATTATTGTTGAATTCCTCAGCAAGAGCTGACTGGCTTGTAAAAAGCGCGCAATTCGAATTATGTAGCTATAATATCTGTTTAGATTCACCTTGTCAAGTTTTTTATGTTTTTACCCCTCTTTTTATCTGTCTTTTTTTATCTCTCTCAGATGCCATATCACCATAAGCACTCTCTCCACAAGCGTCCCTCTCAAAATTCTTCCTCAAAAATCTCTTTTCTCACAAGCCTTTTGCCCTTATGAACCGTCCCCTCAAGTCTTCCCCTTCATAAGCCTACCCCTCTCAGGAACATTCTGTCTTAGGAACAAATTCTCGCCCCTACAAGGACATCCTCTCTCATGAGAATTTTTCTCCTTTTGGGAAGGAGAGAGTTCTAATTTTCAGGCAAAAAGACCAACTGATCTCCCTCTTTTGCAATAGTCACCGCCATCTCATCGTGAATTTTTCCAAATAAGATATTTTCCGCGAGTGGATCTTGAATTTCTTTCTGAATAATACGTTTGAGAGGACGTGCTCCATAGAGGGGATCATATCCTTTATTGGCGAGAAATTCACGCACCTCTGGTTCGATATGCAAAGTTATTTTGCGTTCATTGAGCAAATTTTGCAAATGTTGTATCTGAATATCAACGATAGCTTCCATATCGGTTCGTTGTAATCTCTGAAAGAGAATGATCTCATCAATACGGTTAAGAAATTCTGGGCGGAAAGCTGCTTTTACGACATTCATGACATCATCTTTTGCCTGATCGGTTGTCTGTCCTTCCGGCAAGGCGGTTAAAAATTCCGCTCCAAGATTTGAGGTCATAATCAGCAAGGTGTTGCGAAAATCGACGGTACGCCCTTGGCTATCGGTCAAACGTCCCTCATCAAGCACTTGTAGCAAGAGATTAAAAATATCAGGATGGGCTTTTTCAATTTCATCGAACAAAATGACCTGATAAGGTCTTCTCCGCACGGACTCGGTCAGCACCCCTCCTTCTTCATATCCGACATATCCAGGAGGTGCGCCAATCAGGCGTGCACCGGCATGCTTTTCCATATATTCCGACATATCGATACGCAGCATGGCATTTTGATCTTGAAAGAGAAAAGCGGCAAGTGCTTTGGTTAATTCGGTTTTCCCCACACCGGTAGGACCAAGAAACATGAAAGAACCGAGTGGACGATTGGGGTCTTGCAAGCCGGCACGAGCACGACGTACAGCACGGGAAACGGCTTGCACGGCTTCCCCTTGTCCAATCACCCGCTTACTCATTTCATCTTCCATACGCAAGAGCGTTTCTCGTTCTGCCTCAAGCATACGATCCACAGGAATTCCAGTCCAGCGAGAAACGATACGCGCCACATGTTCAGCGGTCACGGTTTCTTCAACGAGATGATTTTGTTGATCATCATTTTCCGCGATACTCAGTTGTTTTTCGAGCTGCGGAATGACACTATAAGCAAGTTCACCGGCTTTTTGGAATTGCCCATCGCGCTGGGCTATAGCCAAAGCATTTCGTGCTTCTTCCAATTGTTTTTTCAAATCGGCAGCATGCCCTAATTTTTGTTTCTCCGCCTGCCAAGCTGTTGTCATTTCCGCGGACTGTTGTTCCAATGTTTTAAGTTCGTCTTCCACGGTTTTCAGACGCTGTTTAGCTGTAGGCTCAACATCGGTTTTCAAAGCTTCGCGTTCGATTTTTAACTGCAAGATACGCCGATCCAAAACATCGAGTTCTTCAGGTTTTGAATCGACCTGCATACGCAAGCGTGCCGCCGCCTCATCAATGAGATCAATGGCTTTATCGGGCAAGAAACGATCGGTAATATAGCGGTTAGAAAGCCTTGCGGCAGCGATAAGAGCACTGTCAGCCAAGCGCACTTTGTGATGTTGTTCATATTTTTCTTTGATACCGCGCAGAATAGAGATTGTATCCTCCAAAGTTGGTTCAGGCACAAAGACAGGCTGGAATCGTCTTGCAAGAGCGGCATCTTTTTCGACATATTTGCGATATTCATCGAGTGTTGTTGCGCCCACACAATGGAGTTCTCCGCGCGCCAGAGCAGGTTTGAGCAAGTTTGAAGCATCCATAGGACCATCGGATTTTCCTGCCCCCACCAAGTTATGCAATTCATCAATAAAGAGAATGATTTGCCCATTTTCGGCTTGCACCTCAGCCAATACGGCTTTAAGACGTTCTTCAAATTCACCGCGATATTTTGCTCCAGCGATAAGGGCTCCCATATCGAGAGCATAGAGCTGTTTATCACGCAAAGTTTCAGGCACGTCCCCATTGACAATACGAAGAGCCAACCCTTCAACGATTGCGGTTTTCCCCACCCCAGGTTCACCGATCAGGACGGGATTATTTTTTGTACGCCTTGAGAGCACCTGTACTGTGCGGCGAATTTCTTCCTCACGACCAATAACAGGATCGAGTTTTCCCTCGCGCGCATCTTTAGTGAGATCGCGTGCATATTTTTGCAAAGCATCATATTGGCTCTCCGCATGGGGACTTGTCGCCGTTTTTCCCTTACGCAGCGCCTCAATAGCGTGATTGAGTGCTTGGGGTGACAACCCTGCTTTGGTAAGAATATCGGCTGTTTTTGCGGATTTTTCCATGATAAGCGCTTGCAACACACGCTCGACGGTCACAAACTGATCACCGGCTTTCTTGGCGAGATCCTCCGCTAAGGTAAAAACTTTTGCCAACGGCTGAGCGAGATAGAGTTGTCCATTTCCCCCTTGTACTTTTGGCAACGCATTGAGAGCGTTTGTGAGCTCCTTATGAATAACAGTAAGATCACCGCCGGCTTTTTGGATAAGAGATGCAGCCAATCCTTGAGCATCCTCCAACAAGACTTTGAGCAGATGTTCAGGCATAAACTGTTGATGATCAGAAGAGAGAGCGTTATTTTGTGCTGATTGTAAAAAGCCTTGTAATCGTTCGCTATATTTTTCTAGGTTCATTTTTTTTCCTTTCTTGCACCACCACTCTTTAGCTTCCCAAAGCGCACTCACAAGGAATAGCCTCCCCCCACAAAACACTGCGAACGAGGCAGCATGAAGAATAACCGTCGTGCTAAAATGAATATGGGTTCTCGAAAGCCTCATAGCAAGAGGGTAAATAAAGAGGCATAATCATTTTTCGACGAAACCACAACCTTCTCATCCCCACCAGCACCTCATTGCCAACACTTCTCTCCACCAAACATCCCAACACAAGCCGCACCACCATCACCCCTACCCTCCCAAATCTCACCACCTGCCCCTCACCTTAACACCCAACTCTTTTCCCCCTCTCATCAATCCTCCACCGCATCTATAAACCCTCTCAAAAACACCCACCATTCACGGACCTGCTTTTTCGCCACTTTTACAGAGATACATTTTTACGCTTTTAAACATTCACAGAAAGCAGCCCCCACCACTTTCTCTCCAACGCCCTTTCACGACCACCCACGCCTTGCCCCCCAAACCGCATTGCCACCCCACACACACAAGCCGCACCACCATCACTCCTACCATCCAAATCTCACCACCTGCCCCTCACCTTAACACCCAACTCTTTTCCCCCTCTCATCAATCCTCCACCACATCTATAAACCCTCCCAAAAGCACCCACCATTCACGGACCTGCTCTTTTACCACTTTTACAGAGATACATTTTTACGCTTTTACAATTTCACAGAAAGCAGCCCCCACCACTTTCTCTCCAACGCCCTTTCACGACCACCCACGCCTT
>NZ_JAQISY010000016.1:0-36999 GCF_028618465.1 Bartonella sp. MM73XJBT
CTAGCGATAGTTCGCGCTCGTCCGCCCCGCAACGAAGCCAACCCGCTGGGAAGTACCTTTTGCATTGATTTTATTGATTTTTTTATGGAAATAACAAAGTGCAAGTGATAATTTGTTTTTAAAATTGCAATAAGAATATGTAATACTTAAACTTATGAAGATATGTAATATAGAGATAAAGCTTGAAAACATGATCTAGCCTCTTTTATTGGCAGCGTATTCTTGACGAGCAAGTTGTCTCTGTATGTTTTTGGTTAGTCTTTCATTGGCATATTGTGCAATAGCATTTGCAATTTCTGGCTTGGACATCACTTTAGCAATTGATGGTCCTTCTTGTTTTGCAATGGGGAATTTATCGCTGTCTACTCTTTGAAAAACATGACCGTTCATTTTTTTTAATTCAACACGCTTTGGAAAATTCCCCCCCTTGATAAAACCATGGGGCAAGATTTGTTGTTTCCCAAACAGTGTGTAAGTCACACCATGTTTTGTTTCTTTTGCCTTAAAAAATTTAAGAGGTATCGGTGTTCCAGAACCGGTGATATCTGTCTCGAGAAACTTTGCTGTAGCCTTTTCTTTAATATAAACACTTTTTTTAACGCGCTTTGATTGGGCTGATGAGAGGTCGGCAACTTGCTTCTCCGTAAAGCGCTCGACTTGCTTTGCTGAAGTATTTATAGCATTCCGTAAAGCCCAATTAAGGCGTGGTGCTTGAAGATTGGTAAAGGTATCTTTTACCTGTTGAAGATACCATTCTTGATGGATAATTAATTTCAATTTTTAAGCTTTTTAGCAGGAGGTATTGATGGCTTGGAAACTTTAGGTGTTTTGGTCTGTTGAAGTGAAGTTTCTTCTGCACTTGGTTCAGAAGATGTTTGTACAACTTCTTTTTCGGTTGGCTTAGTCTGTTCAATTACCTTTTCAGATTTTATTGTGGTTCTACTTTCAACAAAGGGTTTTACGGCGTTTGCTCGTTTAAGTCGGGCATAGACTTGATTGGAAATCTCTACAAATGGATTACTTGAAGTTGATGGTTCAAAACGAATAGTGCTTTTGTTATCGCCAACAACACACATTGGTTTGGTGATGATTGCTTTCATCTTGACTCCTTTTGAGGCAATTAATTAATGACATCATTGGTAAATTAATGGCTTTTGATGTGTGCAAAATAGATAAGCCAATTTTATCAATAAAAACAGTATGTTAAACCATTTTTAAAGCTTAATATTTTATCAAATTTTAGGGGATATTTTTGAATTTTAGATAGAATACAACTAGGGACAGCACTGACATTAAATAAAATTTTTCACACATTGTCAACAGAAAAATCTAAATATTGTATATTTTTTTATTTTTTTGATCAAAACTTAGTATTTTAAAAGCCAATCTTTAATTTTATACAAATAACAACATTTATGTTGCATTTAAACATTTTAGATGTTATATTATATTTATGAACAGTCAAGAATTAAAAAGATATCTTACAAAACATGGTTGCAGTTTTACCTCAGGGAAAGGTGGCCATTTGCTTGTAAAACGTGGTTCTAAAAAATCCGTTTTACCTATGCATGGTACGCGGAAAGAATTAGGAACGGGATTAGTTCAAAAGATTCTTAAAGATCTTGACCTAAGGTAAGATTGAATATGGAGATGTAAATGAAATATGCACTTAAATTTATCAAAGATGACAATGATACTCTTCTTGTTGTTTCCAAAGACTTTCAAGAATTTATTACCTATGGTAACGACGAAAAAGAAGCTTTGGAACACGCTAAAAATGCCCTTTTAACAGTTATTATGGGGCGTTTCCAAGATCGAGAAGTTGTCCCTTTCGGAGCTCGTGATACTGCCTATCCTTTTGTTGAAGTATCTTCATTGGTGACTTTAAAAATTGCAATACATAACGCTATGGTTGAAAAGAATTTACGCAAAGCAGATCTTACGCGGCTTTTAAAACTCAATCCAATACAAATTGACCGATTGTTGGATTTAAACCACGCAACAAAATTAGACTCTTTAGAATCCACTCTTATTACTCTTGGAAAAGAGGTTACTATTAGTATCCAAGATGCCGCTTAAAACTTATTTATTTATAAATTACTAGACAATTATCATAGGAGGAAAGAGAAGTGACAGGTGCAGAAATATTAGATGCCGTGTATATGATATCAATGATAGTCATATCCCTCTTAACTATAGCAATTTGTTTACCTGCTCTGCTGCTTTTTGATTTTCATTAATATATAGCTAAATATTAAGCTCATGGCGGGCTGCTGTTGCCAAAAAAGCAGATCTTGTTAAACCTCTCTCTTGTGCACAATTATCAATTGCACGTAAAAGCCCTCGTTCAATTGATATATTTGTACGTACAACTTCTGCATCATTTTCAATAAAAGGAACTTGTATTAAAAAAGCTCCTTCTGATAAAGCTTTTTTAACAGCTTTTTGTTGTATCACTTCTTCAAATTTTAAAGGAACAGGCACTGTATCCATATCTTCACAATAAAGTTGTAAGGCTTCGGTTGCATTTATGATAAGATTTTCTTCTTCATCAGCAGCAGAGAATAGACCTTCAAAATCAGGAAACTGAACACCAAAAGCAGAATCTTCATCTTTATGAACAAGAGCAAAAAATCTTTTCATTCTTCTTCTCCTTTTTTTAACCAGCCTGCTTGTAATGCAATAGAACGCGCTGTACCGATTGGAAGATTTTTCTTAGGATGTGGAACAATAACAACCTTATCATCTTTTTTAAATTTATGGTGTGAACCTTTCACTTTCACAAGCTCAAAGCCATCGCGTTTTAATTTTGCAATTATCTTTCGGCTGTTTTGTTCCATTACCCAATCTCATAATGTGTATATATTTACACACTATACTTTTTCTTATTTTAAGTCAATGTTTTTAATAACCAAAATATTTTTGGAGAGTATTAAGAACGATACGTAATGAAGGTACAAGATATGCTAACTCTTGATTTTCTATAACAAGATATTGCAATGCAGCATAAAAATTGTGCTGTCTGTAAAGGTGTTGTGTTTCTTTTATTACCTCTTGCATATTCGAAAATTGTTTTGTTGCAAATTCAACCCATTTCTCTCTTGCTGCTTCATCAGAAGATGAGGGCATTTCATCATAAATTGCACTAGGCAATGTTTTTGCACATAAATAATCATTTCTTACTTCAAGATATTTTTGCGCAGCATCCTATTGGTCTTGATTGATTTCGTCTTGCAAATAAAGCCGCCCGATATAGGTACCGGAAAGCGGATTTTTAGCCTCTTTTATGGTCAAGCCAAAGCGTTTGGCACGCATTTCAATTGCCAATTTATCCATGGGTTCATGCGGTGTTTTTGCTCGTGAGATGCGTCCATTTGGTTCTCTGATACATCCTTTAATCCGAGGACGACCACGTTTTGCACGTTTTTTTCTTTTTGTCATATTTTTTTCAATCAGAATGGTATGCTATCATTATTAATGAGTGCACTATGATCAGCAGCCCCTGAAGCGATAGCATAATTTTGAGAAGTAATAGGTGAAGGGGTAGGGGATGCCGATTGCTCTTTTTTGGCATCAAGCAAATACAACTCGCCTTTGAATTGTGGTAAGACAATCTCTGTTGTGTAGCGGTCATGCCCATTTTTATCTTGCCATTTGCGTGTCTGTAATTTTCCTTCTATGTAAACCTTTGAACCTTTGTTTAGATATTGAAGTGCAATTTTTGCCAAATGTGGATTAAAAATCACCACGGAATGCCATTCTGTTTTTTCTACTTTTTGATTGGTTTTTTTATCTGTATAGCTCTCAGAAGTAGCCAACCGAAAATTGACTATTTCGGCACCAGAATTCATTGTTTTGCTTTCGGGATCAGCCCCTAAATAGCCAATTAAGATCACTTTATTCATCATGTTTTTAGTTACCTTAAATTTGTATTTAAATATGTAAAAATCTTATCATAATTTGCTATTTTTATCAATTATTTCAAAAGGATATTATTGTTTTTTAACATATAAAATTATATTTAATATGCAAAAAAACATAAATAGTTCAGTGTTCATTTAAAACTCTTGATATACATACATAAATGTATTAACATAAGATATGAGAATAAAATTTGAATGGGATGAAACTAAAGCAAAAAGTAATCTTAGAAAGCACCGTGTCAGTTTTGAAATTGCTGCTCGTGTTTTTGCAGACCCGTTCGCCATGGTTAAACAAGACCGTATTGAAAACGGAGAATATCGTTGGCAAACTTTGGGTCTTGTGGATGGTTTTTTACTGCTGCTCGTAGCGCATACTGTCCATGATGATAAAGATGGTATAGAAGTAATCCGTATTATTTCAGCGCGGCGAGCTAACTCGAAAGAAAGGAAACGTTATGAAGAAGAAAGTTCTTTATGAAATTGATGTAGGTAACTTATCACCTTTGACAGATAAACAGAGAGTTGAAGTTGATAAGCTGGCTGCAATGCCGGACAGTGCAATTGATCATAGTGATATTCCGTCACTCAATGATGCATTCTGGAAAAACGCCGTTCGCAACCCATTCTATAAACCAACCAAAACTGTCACAACAGTACGTGTGGACTCAGACGTTCTAGCGTGGCTTAAAAGTCAAGGGAAAGGATATCAAACGCGGATTAACGCCATTTTACGTGATGCCATGCTTCGTTCAATGCGATAAACTCATTTTCTCCTCGCCATAAAAGACGAGAAGAAAGGGGAGTCACGTTTTTAAATCTAAGCAGCTTTTACGGCAGATCTTGCTAGAACCTGTTTTGCTTCTTTAATGAGAGCTTTGTATTTTCTGTTTTCTTCATCTACTCTGAAGGCATCAAGAAGACGCACATGAATTGGACCTAAAAGATATAAAACTTTTTCACCAGCGTTCATACCTTCCCAATAGCTTGGCAAATCAAAGCGCGTATCACGATCATAATCAACAGATTGGTTTCTCAGTTTCTTTTCACATTCAATAAAGTAGCGTCGAGCCTGTCTACCTTTCTCATTGCGTTCAACCATTGAGAGCTCTTTCGCCATGTCTAGAGTGAGATGATATTCTATTGCTGTAACAGCTCTAGATTTTGCGCTCCCCAATTTTGGGGACCGCAAATCTTGTGTTTTTATAAAATCACTATCCTCTTCAAACTCATACTGATGAATGCGGTTTTTAATCCAAGTAGAGAAATCTTTTCCTATTTCCAAAAACGCGTGTAACTCACGCGCATTGACCGTTTGCACAATTTCTTGTTCAATAATTTTTTCTGATATTTTAATGATTGTGTTCATAATATTGGTTCCTTTGTTTTAAAAGTTTAAGTATCCAGGGCTAAAACAACCGAACCAATTCAGTCCTTCACATCTTTAGGTTACCCTTGGACATACACGTGAAGACCCTGGAATAATAAAATGAAGGACAACAGATCTTTCGGGATACTGTTGAACCGATTGGTTACAGGTGTTTTAAGCCTGCCTCGTAACCTAATGGCTTTTAAAAATTTGTCAAGTTGTTCCTGATATGAGTTAGCATCTAATCATTGTTTTTTCAGAAGCTTCCGATAATTTTTTGATCTCTTTATTGATCTCATCTATAAGAGGTTCGTAATTGAGAACGCTTTTCGGAATAGCACCACCGTAAACCCAAGCTTTCACTTGCGCTTTGGTACTAAAATCCGCATTTTCTGGTATGGTGTAATACTGACCGCCATCAAATTTTTCACACTCTCTCCTGCCATCTTCATATTCGTAGAGGTTGTAAAAATATTCTGCTGCTCCATCTCTCCATGGAACATATCCAACAGCCGTTGCCACAAACTTTTTTTGCATGGGCTGTTTACGTTGTGTTAAGAACAGACGTTGTAAAATTTGCATGTCTTAATCCTCAAATTTGACTGTACAGGGCGTTTTATATTACAGATGATGATTTTTCATCATAAAATCTTTAAATCGCTTTGTACGGCGCACTTTTGTCGATTTAAAAGCATATCTAATCTCAAAACCATCAGCACTTTTCACTATTTTGCTGTTTTAAGCCGCTTTTGAATTGTTATGATGCTCTTCATCGGGCTTACCTATCCTCGTGAATGAAATACGTTTACCACCCAATGCCTTGTTGCGAGTATTTTCAATGGCTATAAAAACTTTCTCAGAAACTCCCAAAAGCCTGCTTTCCAAATCACGACAATAGTTCGCAAGATCAGCACATGAAGGGACAAAGGTTGTTGACATGCCTTTGGCTTCTCCACGTATAAGATTTTTAACAGCCTGCAACAAAGCCCAGAGTGAAATGCCGTTAAGAGCAGCGATATAAGCCTTTGCACGTGCTTGTGCATTGGAAACTTTTTGCATTGTCAAGCCACCTTCAAGCACATCAAGAGCCTCTGCAATGTCTTCAACAGACGCTTTCAAGGTAAGTAAGTTTTGAACTGTCTGATAAGTTGTGAAAGCTTGTTCCTCTAGAACTGGTGTTAATTTCACGCCACTGATCAAGGTCCATGGATACTCCCTTGTGACGTATTGCGCCATCTGTCGTGCAATGTCTCGAAGTGGATTCACTAAATCCTGCTTCACGGATAAGGTTACGGATTGTCTCTTCGGTACCACCACGAGTTCCTTGATCTTTTGAAAAGTTTCCATTGTTTCCACCATTATTGTTTGTGTTTTTTGTTTTTTCTAAATCATCAATCGCCTTGCGTACCCAGTTACGCCATGTTGCTTTCCAATCGGTTTTGCGTGCGTCCTTGCCTGCTTTGGCTTTCCAAAAATCTCGAAACTTTGCGATCTCGATTTTGATACGCTCTGGAGGCAACCCCTTTGCAAGTGCAAAATCATAATCGGGTTCAAAATCAGCAGGCAATCGACAACCTCGATCAGTGTTAACCTGCTTGGCTTTCTTAGGAACGTTTTCTTGCTCGTGAAGGGGAGATTGTTTGTTTTCTACCGCTTCGATTTGTTCTGATGTGCTCTCAACAGCAGCAGGCTCGATTGGTTCGTCAACCAAATCGTCTGTTTCTAAATTTTCAGAACCAATTTCTTTTTTTTGCTAAAACGATAGTTTTAGTTTTTTTATTATATATGTTTGTATTGTTTGTATTGTTTGTTATAGCATCATAAGCATCATGCTTAGCATCCTTAAGCATACTGTTAGCATCATGCTTAATATCACAAGCATCTTTTGTATTTTTATCCCATCTTGCCTTCGCTGCCTTCTGCGCTCTCTCGGAAAACTTATTCAAATTCTCATTAGAGTTGTTGAGTTCCTCTTCAACCTGTAAACTCCATAAACGACCGTCTTCTAAACGTATCAGTTTCTCATCACTCAATAAAAAATCTAGCGCTTTATTAAAAGCTTTTACTGAACAACCAGAAATGCGTGCTAATATAGAGGCATTCTCAAGAATTGGCTGTCTCTTCTTATACATAAGCAATATCAACATCATATAAGTCGATATTTGATGCGACGTCATTCCACTAGCATCAGATACCCAATCAGAAGGAAAACAACGAACCCAAGCTAACTTAGTTGACATATTTCCCCTCCTGTTCTTTATTATTTAGATCTTCATTGAAGTTATTGAGTTCTTCCTCAACATCTGAACTCCACAAACGACCATCTGCTAAACGAATAATATATCCTTCTTCTAGCAAAACATTCAAAGCTGTCTCAAATTTCTTTACTGAATAACCAGTGTAATGAGACAAAACTTTAATGTTACAAAAAAGAGGTTCACCAGTACGAAGCATGCGAAATCGCAATCTCATATAGATATTACCTTCTACAGGAGGTAAATAATCGACGACCACCGCCCATTTATCGGCAAACAGTCTCGTTCATGATATTTTACTGGACATGTATATCCCCTTCTTTCATTAAATATAAAATTGCTAAAGCATCTGCTTCGTTGTCGTCTTTAGGCGTATGTCCTTTGGAACATATTGCCTTAATCATTTCTTCTTTTGAGGCGTTGCCTTTTCCTGTTGTTGCCTTCTTAATTGTGCCAACAGGAATGCCTTCATACGGTATCTGATGATGTTCACACCAAGCAGTTAAAGTTGCTAGAAAGCCACCGTAAACATGCGCTGCATCAGTCCCCACATGCCGGCGTACTTCTTCAAAATACACGGCATCAATTTCATCAACAGACCTCTTTAGTTCAGAAAGCCATTTCTTAAAGCGCAGATAACGCATACCACCGCCTTCAAAACGGCGTGATTGAAAATGCTCTGTATCGCTTGTGATGTGACCATCCGCACCGCATATCGCCCAGCCTGTTTTAGTCCCTAGATCAAGACAGAGAATGGTTTGTGCGTTAGTGATCATTATCCCCCCTTAAGGTTCTACGTATTTTTATGTGTGCTATGACAGAGCGCGTAGTTATAAGTTTTAAAAAATTGGATTAACTCAACTCAGACACACACTGCACGCATCACTTATTAATTTGATTTCTTCTTTTCTTTTTTCGATGAGGTCATCCCTTAAAAGGTCAAGATTACTTTCGACTAAAGCTGTAAACAAAAGCAGCTCATTTAAGCGATAAAAAGATGACAACTCTTGAGAAAAATGATTATCAAACCAAGCTGTAAAAATTTGCGTAAAGACAGATGAAAACCATTGTTTAAAATCATCGTACGGCGATAACGGAAAATATTTTTTATCATCACGCGCAAAGATACTATGCAGTATATAGACAAGACAACCATTTGATAAGGGATCTATGCGTGTTTCAAAACATGTATCTTGAGGCGAACGGACACCATAATATATGTCTTCCCGTCCAATCTTATTAACAAGATCGATCAACTGAACTTTGCTTATAGAGATCTGTGGTTCATTTATCATCTCTAATCTTTCTTCTTTAAGCCTGTGAATTATGCTGTGGGTGTTTGTTATCAGCTGTAGTAAGTGGCACGCCCACCTCTTCAAGAGAGGGGCGTGGGTATAAATCGACATACCAGTCAACGGGACGAACAATATCATTGGTTGTCTTTTCAATCTTTAAGACAATTTCAGGCTCAGGAAACCGCAAGCCGCGTAAATACCTGTTAATCGTACTCTGTGCTACGCCAACTTGCTTCCCAAATTCGGCTTGAGATAGTTTGTTTCGTGTAAGATATGATTTCAATTTTTCCATAACTCAAATAAATACCATAAAAGACTTTTTAGTCAATAAAAAATACCTTTATGGACTTTGTTAAATAAGCAGTCTTGGTGTAAGGTTTAGAGCATGCATATAATTAAAAAATTGAGGAAAGATTTGGGACTCACACAGGTGAAATTGGCTGAAAAAGCTGGTACCACGCAACCTCAAATAAAACGGCTTGAAAAAGGTGAGCGAAAATTAACCAAAGAGTGGGCGGAAAAGTTAGCACCACATCTTGGTGTAAAGCCGTTTAATCTTCTTTTCCCAGAAAACGAGGAAATACATCCCATATCTAATGCTATTGGAATGATACCGGTGATAGGAAAAGTTGCTGCTAGCTCGTGGATGTCGGTCGAAGATATGGATTTTGGATTTGATGACATAGAATATGTACCCAGCACCTCGAAATACCCAGCTCACTTTCAATTTGCTTTAAAAATCCAGGGCAACTGCCTTAACAAAATTGCTCGTGATGGTGATCAACTTATTTGCGTAGACATAATAAAAGCCGGCATTAATGTGGAACCTAACGATCTCGTGATAGTTGAACGCAGCCGATTCAATGGTCAAATGATTGAGCGTACAGCTAAACGTATACGTCAAACTATTAGTGGATTTGAACTATGGCCTGAAAGTACTGAACCCAATCATCAAGAACCTATCAAAATAAATGGGGCAACTGATGGAGAGGAGATTCGTATAGTTGGGAAAGTTCTTTGGATTTTAAGAAAACCCTGAAAACAAAGGAGAAGCGGGAATGGGGACAGTAGACGAGAGCTTAAAAATAATAGCTGATAAAGTCAAAAATCATTCAGATACTATGTTAACTGAAGAAGCGGTCAAAACAGCGGTCGTTTTACCGTTTCTGCGCGCACTTGGGTATGATATTTTCGATCCACTTGAAGTCATTCCCGAGTTTACTGCTGATGCCGTTGGTAAAAAAGGTGAAAAAGTTGACTATGCTATCCGTATAGACGGTGAGATACGTATTCTTTTTGAGTGCAAACCGATATCTTGCGAATTGAGTTCAAAGCATTTAAGTCAATTATATCGATACTTTAGTGTAACGAATGCTAAATTCGCGATTTTGACAAATGGTCGATTTTTTCATTTTTACACAGATCTTGATGCTGCAAACAAGCTCGATAATAGGCCATTCCTTACTTTTGATGTAATAGAATACAATACTGTGGTACTTACAGAGCTTAAAAAGTTTGAACGCTCAGCATTTAATATTGAAAATATATTGGTGACAGCCGAGCAGCTCAAATATGTATCTGGAATAAAACAAAACATCCAAAAAGAAATAGAAAATCCGTCCGAAGGTTTTGTTCGTGTTGCTTGTGCGGATGTTTATGAAGGGCGCCTGACTGCTAATGTCTTAGAAATGCTCACAGGTGTTACTAAAAATGCGTTTCGCGAAGTAATATCTGATGCGGTAAAAAGTCGGCTTTCTAGCGCTTTACAAACAACAACTGAAACCGACAAGCAAGATAATATTGCTACATCTATTGGTAATGAACATGCCAAAATAACGACCGAAGAGGAAGTTGAAGGCTTCATGATTGTCAAGGCAATTGCGCGCGAAGTTATTTCTGCCGACCGTATTGTTATCAGAGATGCAAAGTCGTACTGCGCTATTTTAATTGACAATAATAACAGAAAGCCGTTGGTTCGACTGCACTTTAACAGAAAACATAAGCAACTAGCCCTTTTCGATACTGATATTGATGAAAAAGTCGGTATTGAAACGCTAGATAATATTTATGATTTTGCAGACAGAATAAGAGAAACAGCAAAAAAATATTTATAAGATATTCTAACAACCTATGTATGCCCCGCTGAAGCGGGGTTTTTTTGTTCGTCCGCAGTTTTTATAAAAAACTACGGCGTTATCTACCCATCGATTGGCTCTGTCTGCACACTGCCCCAATTTTTCCTGCATATAAATTTCAAATACAGCTAACTGATTTATTTTTTTACGGGATACTAGAAAGTATCATGCCTCTACACTGAACGCTACAATACTCAAACCGATTCGTAATAAATATTAAAGTTCATTTATAAAAAACCACTTTAGCATAAAATGGCTTGACCATAATAATCCTTTATGGTATACTTCTCTATAACAACATATCACGAAGAAGCAAAAGCCGATCTGGTGTAGATTAAATTACATTAACACAAACAATTGCCAAGAGGCGTTAGGGAGGAGAAATTATGGATAAGCGAATTCTTATAAATTCTGATGAAATCTTATTAGTTGTCTATGATGATGAACACATTGCTCAGTCAGGACCGCTTGATGCAAGCCAAGTTCAAGAAATTATTGATGAGGCAGATGATGCAATACAAATCCTTCGTGTAAATCCTTCTGAGAATAGTTGTGAAGATATCTCTGAAGAGATCGCAGAAGCATATGTAGAAGAAAATATAGAGCGTCTCAATGAGGATAGTGAAGTTCATTACTTTATACGCGAAAGTGATGCCTACAATAGACTTTTAGACGATTTAGCACAGCAAAAATATGAAGATGAAGTCTACGGTACTTATGAAGAGCAGAACCGTTTGCGTCTTAGTGATGTCATCTAAACTCTAAAGGCGCATTTAAAAGCGCTTCCTTTAATCCATCAAACCCCTATCAATATGAGGTCCGTAATGGAAAAGCTTATTGCTATTCAAAGTACTACAATAAGACAACAAACTGTACAAACCGTTAGTGCTCGTGATTTGCGTGCCTTTTTAGAGGTCAAAGCCGAGTTTAGAAAATGGATAGCAAATTGTATTAAAGAATTTGGTCTTCGAGAAGAGCTAGATTTTGTGACGTCTACCAAAAAATTACCTTCACGAGGTTGTTCTTCTAAAGATTATGCTCTCACTTTAGACACAGCAAAACACATTGCCATTTGTGAACCTGGTCTCAAAGGTAAACAAGTGCGTGAATATTTTCTGAAATGCGAAAAAAAAAGCAAATTCAAAAATCGATTATTCAAATCCTGAAACATTAGAAGATTTCTTAAGACATCTAAGACAGCAAATTAAGCACAATGACAATCACAATGTTGTCACAACGAACGGAGTGAAGCATGCGTAATTTTATTACAACATTTGAAAGCAATTTTCAAAACACAACAATTCCAACCATGTCTAGTCGTGAAATTGCAGAGTTATGCGGTAAAAGACATGGCCATGTAATACGAGATATTCGTAAACTATTTAGCGAACTTAAAATCGACCTGAGTAATTTTGCTGGATTATACAAAGATTCAACAGGTCGTACTCTTCCTTGTTACCATCTTCCTAAACGTGAATCTCTTATTGTCATTTTAGGTTACAACACTGTATTACGCGCAAAAATCATAGATTATTGGAAAAAATTAGAAGAACAAGCAGCTAATCCTCAAATCGACTTTTCGATCCCTGAAACAATGACAGCTATCATAATGCATCTCAAAAATAAAATTAAACAGACTGCATAGGAGAGTATCATGAACAACACCCTCATAGAGATTAAAGAACAAGTCATTGATCAGGAAATAGTTCAGATAGTAAATGCACGTGATCTGCATGCATTCTTAGAGGCAAAACGTGACTTTTCAAATTGGATTAAGGACCGTATTACCAGATACAATTTTATAGAAGGACAAGACTTTGTAAAAACACAAGATTTGCGCTCGCCAAATTTGGCGAGCGCAAAATCTAGGGCTGTTATCGCGATTAACTACTATCTCACATTCGATAGAGCCAAAGAACTTTCTATGCTTGAGAACAATCAGAAAGGGAGAAAAGCCCGTTTATACTTTATCGAATGTGAAAAGCGTGTAAAGCAAGCAGTAACACCACAAATCGACTATTCAAGTCCAAAGGCTATGATTGGCTTTTTGAATTACCTACAAGGTCAAATAGATCAAAAAGACACCATCATTGAAGATTTAACACCAAAAGCCATGGCTCTTGAAAGCTTACAACGTCATGATGGCCTTTTTGGTCTTACAGAAGCCGCGAAAATCCTCGAAATGCAACCAAAACAATTCATTCAGTTCTTACAGCAAAAAGGTTGGGTTTATAGACGTGCAGCAGGTGGAAATTTACTCCCTTATCAAGACAAAATCCAAAAGCAACTTATGGATTGTCCAACTATCACACTTCAAACCGCCTGCGGAATAGAAAAAGTCATTCCTTGCGCAAAAATTACCACAAAAGGCATTGGGCTTCTGTCTCAAGAACTTAAAAGACAAAGCATGCATTAAGAGGCTGTCACTATGGAAAAGAAATATAAACTCACTGATGAAATGGATACTGTTTATTGGCGTCAGTTTTTTAATTTTTTAATTGACAATATACTATCAGTATATATATCCTCGAAGCAGGTGCCTAAGAAACACTTTAAACACATAGCGGGTAGATTGCCGAAACAATCTTTCCACCGCCAATTAAAAGCTTTGACTCATTGTATGCAGCAAACATATAGTGATATTGTCGGGTGTGGTTATGCCATACAATACCCTTTATGGGAAAAGCATAACGACGGGCTATGTGCCGTGTTTCTTAGCACCCGGCATCTTTTGGGATGTCTACTAAGAAACCTTTAAGCACATAGGAGTTCATAATGAACACTCTCATTAAAATATCAGAAAAAGTTATTGATCAGGAAACTGTTCAAACTGTTAATGCGCGTGAACTGCATACATTTTTGGAAGTAGGTCGCGACTTCACGACATGGATTAAAAATCGCATAAAAACATATAAATTTGTTCACACAAAAGACTATCTTTTAACGTTCCCCAAAACGGGGGAGCGTCAAAATGTAAGTATGACAGAATATCACCTCACCCTAGATATGGCGAAAGAACTCTCAATGGTTGAACGCAATGAGAAAGGACGACAAGCACGTCGTTACTTTATTGAATGTGAAAAGAAACTAAGAAACCAAGCTGTTGATTATGACCATGATACACGCTTTGATTTGCCAAGTTATTGGGAAGGTATGAACGCTGGTGAAAAAGTTTTGTATCTTTTAGGTCCTATTCATATGCGTCTTATCGATGCATTCAGAGTAGATGAAGAAAACAGGAAATATAAAGCCTTAATTGAAGAAGCAAAACAGGTCTTAGCAAGATCTGTTGTGAAAGCGGCTTAAGTAAAAATTGATTCACCTCCTCATTTTACAGGTGGGGAGGGGACCAATATCACATAGCTCTTAAAGACAGGCTTCTAACCACACAAACAACTTTTAACACAAGCGTGATTCACGCCACGGGGGAATTGCGCTTTAAATGGAGGAAATCAAGATGAGTGAAATAAGTACCACACAAACGGAATTAGTGGAAAAAACAAACGCTTGTGAAATCAACTCTACAGCTATGGAGCTTATTTTAGAAAGAGCTTTACAAAGTGATGTTGATCTGGATCGTCTCAAGAGCCTTCTTGAATTGCGAGAAAAGGAGATAGAACGATAAGAGCGCCAGAACTTTGTCCGTGATCTTTCTGCTATGCAAATGGAATATAAAAACATCGAACAAAATGCCCTTAATACACATACTAAAAGTATCTATACAACGCTTGATAAATATATTGATGCAATCAAGGAAACTCTTGCAAAACATCACTTTGCCTTGTTTTCTCAGATCAAAGAACAGAATTCAAACGGTATAACCGTAGAAATGACTTTAAAGCATATATCTGGCAATGAAATATCAACACAAGGAACATTTCCCTTTGATGCTACAGGGAGCAAAAACAGCATACAAGCGGTTGGCTCTACAATTACCTATGCACGAAGATACCTGCTAGTCATGCTTCTTAATGTAGCAAGAAAAGAAGACGATGCAGATGGAACCACAATTCTTGCTGGTATCTCTTCTGAACAGATGAATGAAATCAAAGAATTAATAGAACAGACACAAGCAAAGGAAAGCGATATTCTTTCTTTTATAGGCGTAAAAAATCTCACACAGATGTCTTATAAACAAGCCCAAACTGTTTTGTTTGCTTTGAAAAAAAAGCAACACTCACAAATGAATAAAGCACAACAAGAGCAACAAACGGCGGTGTGAAATGGAACAAAGAACAGCAGAATGGTTTCAAGCCCGTTTAGGTAAAGTCACCGCTTCAAACGTTTATAACGTACTCAATAAAACAGCTAAGGGAACGCCTACAAGCAAATATGAGGAGTACAAAATAAAGCTTATGACGGAGCGATTAACAGAGGAAATAAGCCAATCTTATATAACGCCAGCTATGCAATGGGGCATTGAACATGAAGAAGATGCCTTGAGAGAATATGCATTCATTTATGATACAGAGGTCACAAGGTGTGGATTCATCCAACATCCCACAATCCAAATGGCTGGTGCTAGCCCAGATGGGCTTATTGGTGAGGACGGTTTAATTGAGATTAAATGCCCACAATCATTAAACCATTTACGCTTCTTTATAGATGACACTATCAAGCCTGAATATATCGCACAAATGCAATTCCAAATGGCTTGTACGGGACGTAAATGGTGTCATTTCATGAGCTATAATCCGCATTTTGTAGGTATATCATCTCACTTGCGCATGAAAATCAAACGTATCAATCGTGATGAGGAACACATTGAAGAGATTAATAAAGCGGTCGAGATCTTTTTAGAAGAAATAGAACAAGAGATGCAAAAGATTTTGGCAAAAGCTGCTTAAACCTATGGGGGTGCTTTCTCCTCCCAGCACCCCCACCTATTTACATAACATAAAAAATAGAAAGGTAATGAGATGATATTTGATGATGGTGATAGATATGTAACAACTCGTGAATGTGCCCAGCTTTTTAGTGTATCAACAACAACGATTCGCAATTGGGTTCTTCAAGGTGTATTTCCAAAGCCATACAAGCTAGGGAGAGCAGTAAGGTGGAGAAAAAAAGAGATTTTAGCCTTTACTCCAGAGAAAAATACGGAGCAAATAACAACAAATTAGATAAAATTGTATAAACTGTAATAGGTGGACTAAAAGGTGGTCTAAAAATCGTTATTTAAAGAAAAAAATCTATATATTTCAATGCGTTAAAAGCAAAAAATGGTGCCCAGACGCGGATTCGAACCACGGACACGCGGATTTTCAGTCCGCTGCTCTACCAACTGAGCTATCTGGGCACGTTTCACAAAACACGTGAAACGTGTGCGGTTATAACATTAAAATTTTATCTGTCCAGTCACCAAAAGAAAAATAATGAATTTTTTATGAGTTTATCTCCATATTCCAGGTAATTATAATGCCCCTTTGTTATAAAATAAACTTGCTAGCTATATTATGATACGTTACTGTACCTTGATCAAAATGCTATCTTATCGTGGTGATAACGCGAGGGGATCTTTTAAAAGAATCATATGAGAAGCATGATTTAAGGGGGATATTTTTTACAAGGTTTCTGGGTATTTTAAGCTTGCAAAATAAAGAGAAAGCATTTTTGATTTTGTTTAAAGGGACTATTGGCTTCAGTCTTTATAATAATTCGTTTTTCTTTAAAGAAAGACAAGCCATTTAAAAGGGGAGAAATACTAATCATGTTTAAAAAACCAAATTGTCGTCCAAATAATCCTAATTTTTCTTCAGGTCCTTGTAGCAAACGACCTGGATGGACTTTTGAAGTTCTTAAAAATGCATTAGTTGGGCGTTCACATCGATCGAAAGAAGCAGAATTAAAACTTGCTGAAGTTATTAATTTAACCCGTGAGGTTCTTGAAGTTCCTTCGGATCATCGTATAGGGATTATTCCTGGTTCAGATACTGGTGCTGTTGAGGCGTCTCTATGGTCTTTATTAGGTGAGCGTGGCGTAGATATGGCGGCATGGGAAAGCTTTGGTTTTGGGTGGAACACAGATGTTGTTGAGCAATTAAAGCTTTCTGATGTACGTTGTTTTGAGGCACCTTACGGTGAGTTACCAGATTTAACACAACTTGATTTTGATCGTGATGTTGTTTTTACATGGAATGGGACAACTTCTGGTGTGCGTATTCCTAATGCGGACTTTATTCCAGAAAAGCGGTCTGGATTAACAATTTGTGATGCTACATCTGCAGCTTTTGGGCAATATCTTGACTTTTCAAAATTAGATGTTGTTACTTTTTCATGGCAAAAAGTCTTGGGTGGTGAGGCAGCACATGGTATGGTGATTTTAAGTCCTCGTGCTGTTGAACGTCTTGAGAATCATGTTCCAACTTGGTCCATGCCTCAACTTTTCTATATGACGAAAAATGGAAAGTTGAATGAAGATATTTTTAGAGGGAAGATAGTCAATACGCCTTCTATGCTTTGTGTTGAAGATTTTCTTGATGGATTAAAATGGGCAAAGTCTCTGGGTGGTGCACCGGCGCTAAGAGCACGTGTTGAGAAAAATTTTGCTGTATTTGATGCTTTTGTTTGCAAAACACCATGGTTAGAATATTTGGCAAAAGATCCTAAAGTACGTTCTAATATCTCTGTTTGTTTAGATATTGTCGACCCAGTGATTACTTCTTTGGATACTGAAAAACGGGTATCTTTTATCAAAGCGATAGTGAATCGTCTTGATGAAGAGGGTGCTGCTTATGATATTGGTTCGTATAGAGAAGCTCCTCCAGGACTGCGAGTGTGGACAGGCATAACAATTGAGTCTTCTGATCTTGAAATTTTAACACAGTGGCTTGAATGGGCATTTCAGGTTGAAAAAGCCCGACTTTAATGAACTTTTGAGGATTTTTGTAACACATTTTTCAAAAAGAAGAATATGGAAGGTTGTCCAATCTTCCATATTCTTTTGTCAAAGAAACAAATTTTCAAATGCCGGATTGAGAATGAAGCGATATTCTATAGCGGAGTATTTTTTGCTTTTATTATCGTAAATTTGAAAATTTAATCACCTGAAGATTGGGAAAAAGTCAAAATGAAGAGTCGCACTTATTCGAAGCTTTCGTTATAAAGAAGCGTTTGTTTTTGAATGCTGGTTTTATTTGACAAAACACGACGGAGAAAGTTATGGCCAATGTAGTAGTAGTTGGTACACAATGGGGCGATGAAGGTAAAGGTAAAATTGTAGATTGGTTGTCTGAGCGGGCAGATATCGTAGTGAGATATCAAGGTGGTCATAATGCAGGACACACATTGGTTGTTGATGGGGTTAGTTATAAATTATCGCTTTTACCATCTGGTTTAGTTCGTGGAAAGTTATCCATTATTGGTAATGGGGTGGTCGTTGATCCCCATCATTTTGTAGCAGAATTAAAAAAACTACGTGAGCAGGGTGTAAAAATTACACCGGACATTTTACGTATTGCGGAAAATGCTCCATTGATTCTTTCTTTACATCGTGATCTTGATGCAATTCGTGAAAGTGGTTTGTCGGGTTTAAAAATTGGTACAACAAGACGTGGTATTGGACCGGCTTATGAAGATAAAGTGGGACGTCGTGCTATCCGCGTGATGGATTTGGCAGAAGCTGATACACTTATGGCTAAAATCGAACGACTTTTGCGACATCATAATGCTTTGCGTCGTGGAATGGGGGTTGTGGAGATTGATTCTCAAGCGCTTTATGATGAGTTGATGCAAGTAGCCGATGAAATTCTACCCTTTATGGATTGTACGTGGCGTCTTTTAGATGACAGTGATCGGATGGGAAAGCATGTTCTTTTTGAAGGTGCACAAGGTGCTTTATTGGATAATGATTTTGGGACTTATCCTTATGTAACATCATCTAATACAGTTGCTGGACAAGCATGTACTGGTTCAGGTATGGGGCCAAGAGCAATACATTATGTCTTAGGTATTGCAAAAGCTTATACAACACGTGTTGGAGAAGGCCCATTTCCAACAGAGCAAATCAATGATATTGGTGAATTTCTTGGCATGCGTGGCAAAGAGTTTGGTGTTGTAACTGGTCGAAAACGTCGATGTGGTTGGTTTGATGCTGTCTTAGTACGTCAGATGGTAACAATTTGTGGTGTCCAGGGTATAGCACTAACAAAACTTGATGTTTTAGATGGTTTGGATAAAATTAAAATCTGTGTTGGTTATGAGCTTGATGATAAAAGAATCGATTATTTACCTTCTTCCATGGGCGCACAAGTCCGTGTGAAGCCCATTTATGAGACATTAGAAGGCTGGAAGGAAGCAACAGCGCATGCTTTGAGGTGGGAAGATTTACCGGTGCAGGCTATCCAGTATATACGCTATATTGAAGAATTGATTGGTACGCGGGTAGCTTTATTATCTACTAGCCCTGAGCGCGAAGATACTATTCTTATTACTGATCCTTTTGCAAATTAATGATCATTTTGAAATTTCTATATAGGTTTTTGGTTTATCTCTCGTATTTTTCTACGAAGAGGTGGTTTGTGAGTGAGTGAGAGAAAGATGCAAAAGAGCATTGTTTATTTTTCATATTCATTTTAAATTATTACGATAGTTGTATCAATATACAATATAAATGACTATCAATTTAGAAGGCTAAAAGAGAGACGTTTAGGGCTTTACAACTGGGTTTTTTCTCAGTGTGAGAAAGATTATAGAGGATATGGTAGATTTCGTTGGAATCTTAAAAAAAGCAATCAATGCGCAAAATAATGTTACACCACAAGTACGTAAGCAGATTTATAAACGAGCTATCGAGACATTAGAACATCAGTTTGTAGTAACGACAATACCACAAGCAATGGCAGATGAACAACGACAGATTTTACAGAATGCTATTGCAATCGTTGAAGAAGAATATTTAGCAATTGAAAAGAAGAGACTTTCTTCAGTTATTGGCTGGATCCCTAAAGATACAGCTGAGGATGATAAGAACATACAAAACTCTAGATCGCCACAAGGGAATGCATTTTCAGAGAGAGAAACAGAAGAAAGACAAAGTTCTGTTACAAGTTCAAAGAATAACAAGGTCTTTAATGAGCCTTGTGTATCAGGGATACCAGATGCAGAACCTATCAATATGAAGGATTATTTGGCTTCTCAGCATGTTGATGGGGAGATATTAAAAATTTCTCCTTTATCTCCTTCTTCGCAAAGAGATAATCCACATATTGTTTCATATATTTTTTCTCAAGCTGTACGTCGTGCTAATCAATCATCGATGAAAAAACGTATTATGATAAGTGTTGCTGTTGTTGCTAGTCTTATTATTTTAACTGTTGGTATTTTTTTTGTTGGTAAGCGTATATTTATATCAAATAATCATCAATTGCCGAGGGAAAATCTTCAAGTTTCTCATGCATTACCAAAGGCACTTTCGATCACGAAAAAGTTAACGAAACGTTTGTTAGAGGATGGGAGCGAAATTGATGTTGGTTTAGATCAAACAGCAGATACTGTAAATGAAGAAGGAATCTCAAAAGTTGTTACCAGCAATTTGCAGTCAGTTGAACAGTCTGGTGAAGCTATTTTTTATCAAGCGCGCACAAATTATGATATAGAAAAAGTAGCAACGGGGAGTGTTCGTTGGACACTTATAAAGGAATCTCATGGGAAGAGTACTCCGGAAGAATCGGCGATACAAGGTGATATAACAATTCCCGATGAAGGGTTATCATTACGGCTCATTTTACGTCGTAATACCGATGTCTCTTTTCCTGCTGCATATACTATAGATCTTATTTTTATTCCTTCTGATAAATTTTCAGGTCAAGCTATAAGCAATGTTCAAGCATTAACTTTTAAAGCAAGTGAACATTCTATTGGTCAAGCTTTAGCAAGAACTATTTCAACAAAGATTGGTGATGATTTTTTTCTTGTTGCATTAAGCGGCAATCGTCTATTTCTTGACCGAAATTTACAATTGATGCGGGAATTGGATTGGATACGTTTGATATTAACGGATAAAAATGGACGTATAAACGAATTAACTTTCGCAAAAGGACCAACAGGGGAAGCTATTTTTAATGAAGTGATTGGGCAATGGCTTTCGCAATCAGATAAGCTAACAGTTCTTGGTCAAAAAAAATAAAACACAAATAGAGATAGGATAAAAGACTGCAAAAAGACCTTCTCCATTAAAAAAACATTATAGATCAATCGAAAAATATAAAGCCAACAGAGCATTACTTTTGTTCTATTCTAAGAATGCGCAAACAATTGGCTTTATACTTAATTTTAAAGATTCTACCTTTAACTTTAAGGTAAAGCAGATTCTTGAATAGAATTCTGTACTTTTTCAAAGGCACGCATTTCAATTTGTCTTACACGTTCTCGACTGATATGAAATTCATTTGAGAGCTCTTCTAGTGTTAGTGGCTTATCGTTTAAACGACGTGCTTTGAATATCCGCTTTTCACGCTCACTTAGGGTATCCATAGCATTTGCAAGCATGGAACGACGATTTTCCAATTCACTTTGTTCAATTAAAGTTTGTTCCTGATTGTTAGTGTCATCCACCAACCAATCTTGCCATTCACCGTTCTCACCTGCTTTTGTGCGCAGAGGCGCATTGAGTGAAGAGTCACCACTAAGTCGGCGGTTCATTGAAACAACTTCATCTTCTGTAACATTCAATTTGGTTGCAATCTCTTTTACTTGTTCTGCGTTAAGATCGCCACTATCAAGGGCTTGAAGCCTACTTTTTAACTTACGAAGATTGAAAAACAATCGCTTTTGATTGGCGGTTGTTCCTATTTTTACCAAACTCCACGACCGCAATACATATTCTTGTATTGACGCTTTAATCCACCATATGGCATAGGTTGCGAGCCTAAAACCGCGTTCCGGTTCGAAACGTTTAACAGCTTGCATAAGTCCAACATTGCCTTCTGAAATAACCTCTCCAATAGGCAACCCGTAACCTCGATATCCCATCGCAATCTTAGCCACAAGACGCAAATGACTGGTTACCAATTTATGGGCAGCTTTTAAGTCATTATGTTCACGATAACGCTGAGCCAACATATATTCTTCTTTTGGTTCAAGCATCGGAAAACGACGAACTTCCTCTAGGTAACGATTTAATCCTCCGTCACCTGTCGTTACTGATAGTAAATTCATATGGGCCATAGAGCACCCTCCTTTTATGCGAATTCCCTTACAAGGCAAATTCTATTTCCAGACATTATAAATATCTTTCCAACTTCATCCTAGCATAATTTTCAATTTTGTTCAAAAAGAGATATTTTATTGTGAAATCCTGAAAAGATGAAAAGTTTCAATTTATTTTTTTTAAATGCTCGATAAGTTCAGCCATATCTTGGGGGAGTGGTGAAGAAAAAGACATAATTTTATCTGTCGCCGGATGTTGAAAAGTCAGGCTAGCTGCATGGAGCGCTTGCCTGTTAAATTGATCGATTGCATTCTTAATGATGAGACGAAGCGTATTCGTTTTTGTTTTAAAAGCACTGCCATAAACAGTGTCGCCTATAAGTGGATGTCCGATATGTGCCATATGAACACGGATTTGGTGAGTACGTCCAGTTTCCAGACGACATTCCAGAAGACTAGCAACAGATGTTGAGTCTGCATAGGTACCATATTTTTCTAAGAGAGAAAAATGTGTAATAGCATGGCGAGCATGCGGATGCTGATTATGGACGACAGCCTGTTTTGTTCGGTTATGGGGAGAACGGCCAAGAGATGCATCGATTGTCCAAACATTATGGTGAGGTGTCCCCCAAATCAAGGCGTGGTAACGTCGGTCTAATGCGCTGGTACGTCCGTGGTCAGAAAATTGGGCACTAAGGCTTTTATGAGCAAGGTCATTTTTGGCGACGACCATAACTCCACTGGTATTTTTATCGAGACGATGAACAATACCAGGGCGCTTAACACCACCGATACCAGATAAACTCTTTCCACAATGGTAGATAAGAGCATTAACTAATGTTCCTGTCCAATTACCATTGCCAGGATGAACAACAAGACCAGCTGGTTTATTGATAACAATGATATGATCATCTTCAAAGAGAATGTCCAATACAATGGCTTCACCGCTAGGTTCTGCATCACGCAGAATAGGCATTGTCAATTCGATGATTTGGTTAGGTTTTAATTTTGTTTTGGGCTCCTTTATAAGTTGTCCATCAACTTTAAGATAACCTTCGCGGATGAGGGTTTGCAGACGTGAACGTGACAGAGCCTTGTGATATTGTTTAGCAAGCCACTGATCAAGTCTTTGCCCAAGAGCACCTTCATCCGTTATTTGCTGTGTTACCATACGCTTCCTATTAAGTTTTTTTAAGATCCTTTTACCAGTATGAAATTGCTTTGGTATCAAGAAATTCTTTGATTCCCCAGTGACCACCTTCACGAGCACGTCCTGAAAATTTCACGCCTCCAAAGTAACTTCCACTGGGTAATCCATGTCCGTTAACTTCTACCATACCAGAACGTATTTGTGCAGCGATACGACGACATTTGTTACGATCTTGCGATTGTATATAATTTGTAAGACCGTATTCGGTATCATTGGCTAGGGCTATGGCTTCATCTTCTGTCTGAAAGGGAATAATTGAGAGAACTGGACCAAAGATTTCTTCTCGAAAAATACGCATATGAGGTTTTACATGAGCAAAGACTGTTGGGCGTACATAATAACCGCGCTCCATTCCTATTGGTAAACCAATTCCACCTGCGACAAGAGTTGCACCTTCATCAATTCCAGATTGGATAAGATCTTGAATTTTGTCGTATTGTTGTTTTGATACGACAGGGCCAATATGATTTCCTGCTTGATGGTTTGCCCCAACTTTTGTTGTTTCAGCAATATCTTTGGCTGTTTTTATAGCTTCGTCATAGATGCTTTGTTCCACAAGCATCCGTGTTGGTGCATTACAGCTTTGTCCACTATTATAAAAGCAGTGTTTTGCACCACGTTGAACAGCATTCGCATCGGCATCAGCAAAGATGATGTTTGCTCCTTTCCCTCCAAGTTCCAGACAGACCCGTTTTAAAGTGTTGCTCGCATTTTTAGAGATATCTTTTCCTGCTCTGGTTGATCCAGTAAAGCTGATCATTTCTAGATCTGGATGGGCTGAAAGGTAAGCACCAACATGAGCACCATCGCCATTGATTAAATTAAAAACGCCAGCAGGCAAAGCTGCTTCATCTAAAATTTCCGCAAACAGCATAGCAGAAAGAGGCGCAATTTCAGAGGGTTTTAAGACCATAGTACAACCAGCCAAGAGAGCAGGGATAACTTTAAGAGTCACTTGATTCATAGGCCAATTCCATGGGGTAATTAACCCTACGACGCCGATAGGATCATAATGAAGAATTGCTTGCTCATTTCCTTCTATTAAAGCCTTTTGAAATGAAAACTCTTTGTAAGCTTTAATAAAGTTGCGAATATGAGAACTACCTGTTGCGGTTTGCGCATTAAGTGCCATATCGATAGGTGCTCCCATTTCCATGGAAATGGTCTTTGCCATATCGCTTGAGCGTTTTTCATAGATTTCTAGAATTTTTTCAACGAAGCTAAGGCGTTCATGAGGTAGAGTTGTTTTCCAACTCTGAAAAGCTGCTTTAGCAGCATGAATTGCTTTATCTGCATCTTTTGTGCTGCCAAGGGTAATAACAGCACAAGCATCTTCTGTTGATGGATCAATGACTTGAAAATCATTAGGAGTGCTTGGATCATCCCATAGACCATTGATATAAAATTTCCGCTTGTTCAACATGATTCGCTCCCTATTTTTGTATTATTAAATTTTGCTCTATTTGAGCCTTTTTAAACAAAAATAACAAGGATAATCTTCTCGAAGATAAAGAAATCAGCTTATTATAACAACAAGGTCAGAGAATTGAAAGCGCACACCTATACTGACGAATGATATGATTTGTACTAATCGTTTTTATGAAATGAAATCAGAGAAGTCTGAGCAATTTTTCGGCATTTTTATCTTAGAATTCTCTTTATAAAAAATGAATATATCACTGTATGACACTGTAAATTTTACAATTTATCCAATATTTATAGAGAAAGTTTTATTAAGAGAAATTACAATATTATTTTTTATTGAAAAATGACCGTTAGCAAAAGGTTATTAACCTTCATACGATAGTCTTTGTGCATTCTTTTTGAAGAAGCAATTATTCTCATTGCCATAAATTTGTTGGGTACCATGCACAATTCGAAAAAAAAATCTATTTCTACGCCATCTTTTTTTGATGAGATTACAAAACATACAGCAGAAGAGCAGGCATCTACTGAGATTGCTGAGATATTTTCTTATCCGGAAGTATGGAAAAAGGCATTTACCCTTGGACAAAATGTGCGTTTTACGCGAACACCAGAAGTTGAAATTTTGCGTCGTCGCATAGAAACGGATCCAATTTTTGCAAAACAGTTTAAAGTCTTTACAAAGAAAGAGCAGGAAAATCTAACAAATATTATACACTGTCATAAAAACACAACAAATTCTCCTTCAGCAAAAAAGGTAATCAATTCTCAATCGATAGAAAAAAAAGCATCAATTTGTCATGCAACGGTTTTGAAGCAATTATCACAACAAGCTGTCCATAAACCGTTTGAGAAGGCAAGCGAGGAGCATAAATTACCAGTAGAAAATAATGTAGTGCAAAAAACAAAATCTGTTTTTCATCTTTCTGATGATGCATTTTTCGAGTGTGGATCTTTTATACTGGAACAGCTTGATGCGAAAAACTCAGAAGAAGATATAACATTAATGGATGGCACAAATGAGAATATATCCGATACGACTTCTGCCTTTGATGAGTCAATTACTGCTCTTTACCGTGTTCTTGAATACCGCTTTCCACAATTTTACGATTCCATCACATCAGAATCTCTAGCAGAAACGACTCGGGAAATTGAACAAGTTTCTCATTTAAGGCATGAAAAGAATGAACCAGTTCAAGAGACACAAACGCGTCATTCTGGGTTTATAATTAAAGATTATTCTGATAGATTAAGCGATGCAAAAGCAACGAAAGAGCCTCAAAATACCTACAATATGACTGATGCTACAACAGAAGATATCGCTAAAAATTCAGAAAATTTTTCTGTAGAGAAACCAAAAGGTAAAGTCTTTCGATCTGCGAACACATTGTTAAGCAATTATCATTCTGCTTTTATGTCAAATATTCAATCTTTTAACGCTGATACTTATGAATTTCCTCCAATCAATTTATTACAAGAACCTGTTTTTCATGAAGGCACGATGATCCCGCGAGAAACATTAGAGCGTGGTGCTGGGCTTTTGGAAAGTGTTTTGGAAGATTTTGGCATTAAGGGTGAAATTATCCATGTTCATCCAGGACCAGTGGTGACAATGTATGAATTTGAGCCGGCAGCTGGAGTAAAATCATCGCGTGTTATCAATCTTTCCGATGATATTGCTCGTTCGATGTCTGCTATTTCTACACGCGTTGCTGTGATTCCTGGACGCAATGTTATTGGCATTGAGTTACCCAATGCGGTTCGTGAGACCGTTTATTTGCGGGAATTAATTCAATCAAATTCTTTTCGTGAAAGCCAATTTAAGCTTGCTCTTGCTTTGGGGAAGGGCATTAACGGTGAGCCTGTCATTGCGGAATTAGCGAAAATGCCTCATTTATTGGTTGCAGGAACAACGGGGTCTGGCAAATCTGTTGCAATTAATACAATGATTTTATCGATTCTCTATCGCATGACACCACAGCAGTGCCGTTTGATCATGGTTGATCCTAAAATGCTGGAACTCTCTGTTTATGATGGCATTCCACATCTTTTAACGCCCGTTGTGACGGATCCCAAAAAAGCGGTAACAGCTTTAAAATGGGCAGTTCGTGAAATGGAAGAACGTTATCGCAAAATGGCTAAGTTAGGTGTGCGTAATATTGATGGTTTTAATGCACGCGTTGCACTTGCAGCACAAAAAGGCGAAACGATCATGTGTACCGTACAGTCAGGCTTTGATAAGGAAAGTGGAGAAATGCTTTATCATGAAGAAGCAATGGATCTCACGCAACTTCCTTATATTGTTGTGATTGTTGATGAAATGGCCGACCTCATGATGGTGGCAGGTAAAGAAATTGAAAATGCTATTCAACGTTTAGCGCAAATGGCACGTGCGGCGGGAATTCATCTTATTATGGCCACGCAGCGCCCTTCGGTTGATGTCATTACTGGTACGATTAAAGCAAATTTTCCTACCCGGATTTCTTTTCAGGTCACATCAAAAATAGACAGTCGTACAATTTTGGGGGAACAAGGTGCAGAAACACTTTTAGGGCAGGGAGATATGCTTCATATGGTAGGCGGTGGGCGCATTGTACGCGTTCATGGCCCCTTTGTTTCTGATGCAGAAGTTGAATCTATTGTTGCACATCTTAAAATGCAAGGAAAGCCTGATTATTTAGCCACCGTAACGGATAGTGAAGAGGAAAACAAAGAAAGTGAGTCTGCTGATTCAGTTGCTGGAGTTTCTACAGAAGAAAATCTTGGTGATGATGGTGAAGAACTTTATATGCAGGCTGTAAAGATTGTTATGCGTGATAAAAAATGTTCTACCTCTTATATTCAGCGTCGGCTTGCAATTGGTTATAATAAAGCAGCTTCCCTTGTTGAACGTATGGAAGAGAAAGGCATTGTTGGAGCTGCTAATCATGTTGGGAAACGTGAAATTTTAATCAGTGAGTACAATAATTAAGCAAGACAGTTTTAAAATGCATGACTTTAAAAATACTGAACGATTGTTATTTTAAGAGTTGATGTTTGGTTGACTTTATAAGAACAAGTGTTACCGCACACTTGTTTTTTATTGTGAAATATTAAAAAAATAGAATGGGGAATAATAAAGAAGCAATATTTTGTATTAAGACTGCTGTTGCGGAGTGTAGAATGATACAAAGAAGGGTTGGAGATGTCTTTAGCATTTTTAGATTATCTGGAATGTAAAGAAATTAAACAAGCCTTTATGCGAGGAAAGATGGTGTTCGTTCTTTCTTCTGATTGCAAAAATGTTCTTTGGTCAAACGGTACGGCGGCGTATTTTTTTGGTTTCTCTTCTGTCGCTGACATGATGAAAGAAAGCTCTTTTTTTGACCAAGCGAAATATCATAAGATATTGAAGAGTGCGTCATGTGCAAGTGTTATCACATTGGATGGTTTTAAGCGCACAGCTGAATTTTCTATAGCTTCTATTGATAGTATGGATTTAGGCAAGGTGTTTTTGCTAGAATCTTTGCTAGCAGAAAAGGCTTCTCTTATTGTTGGATTGGATGACGCAACAACCTCCGTTGCAATAATTGATGAATATGGAACAGTGTTGGAGGCTTCTTCTCGTTTTTCATTTATTGATGAAACGGTCAAGATTCTCTTGCAGACAGTTGATGATGAGATGCCAGTCAAAACCATTGTCTCCATAGCAGATATTCGTACACAAGTTGGTATTCTACGCTTGAGAATGAAACCAGCGCATTTTTTAGTTTTATATGCGCAACTAGAACCGGATGCGTTAAACAGTGACCAAGAGCCTTTTCATTTTACGCCAAAACTTTTGCCACAACGGTTTACTTGGAAAATGGATAAGAATGGACGGTTTTGTGATGTTTCAAAAGAGTTAGCTGAAATTGTTGGTCCCCTTTCTTCCTCTATTTTAGGATTGAGTTTTCATGAACTTGCTCATCAGTTTAATGATGAAAGATATCAAGTCCTCAGTGACTTTATTGCGGCTGCTCTCCCTTGGAGCCAACAGATTGTGCCATGGACTGTTGATGATTGTCGAGAACGACTTGATGTTGAATTGTCTGCTGTACCAATTTTTGATGTTCAACAACAGCTTAAGGGATTTCGAGGCTTTGGGGTTTTGAAAACACCAGAAAAAGAACAAGAGAAAGAAGATAAAGATCCGTATATAAAAACATCGAATCTTTCAGAGAGTGAGCGTTCAGCTTTTCATGAGATTGCAGAACGACTGCGTGGAGAATTGCATGCATCTGTAAATAGGACGCATTTCGTTAAAGAAACAGTGGTTCAGTTGCCAAATGCGCAGACATTACCAGAAAATACTCCAAAACAAGCTCTAATAAAAGAGCCGGCGGTTGTTTTATCATTGTTGGATACAACGACGAATGGTGTCTTTTGGTTGGATGGAGAGGGGTTTATTCAATCAGTTAGTCGTGCGACTTTAGCCCTAACGGGCTATGAAATAAATGAATTATTAGCACAGCCATTTTCCTCATTATTCACCCTACAAAGCCGATCTTTGGTAGAAAAATATTTTAAGTTGATTCGTATGAAGGGGAAAAAGCAGGTTTTTAATCATGATGAGACAGCTATTTTAGTAACCAAAAGTCACAAAAATATAAGGGTTTCTATGACGATTATACCTTTGGCACGACAAGACGATTATGCTGTTATATTACGTGATATAACAAGATCAGTTTTACCAAGAGATAAAAGAGCAGAAGAGAATAAAACAGTTGGTGTTGTTCATGAAATGCGGACACCTTTGAATGCTCTTATTGGTTTTGCCGAAATTATGAGAGATGGTCGTTTTGGGGTGATAGACAATGAGCGGTATCGTGGATATTTACGCGATATTATCTCATCTGGAAAACATATATTATCATTAATTAATCAATTACTAGAATGCTCGAAAGCAAATTATTCTAGCTCAAATGATCAGATTAAGGCACCTCTTATATCTGAAGGATTTGATGTGATAGCTTGTTTGCGTGCGAGTATGGCATTTCTTGAAACACAGGCTAATCATAATGGCATTATTATGCGTATTGTTGCTCCAACGCATGTACCATTTATTGGTGTATCACAACAGACATTTCGACAAATTATATGGAACCTTCTTTCCAATGCTATTCGTTTTACGCCATCGGGTGGACAAATTATTGTTCATGTTTCTTATGAAAAAAAAGAGCGTGTAAAGATTTCTGTGAGTGATAACGGTATAGGGATGAGTGATGAAGAGATTATACAAGCACTACAACCTTATGGACAGATAAAGCGCAAAGATGGGCGATCTGGTGACAGCACTTTTATTGGAACTGGTTTAGGACTGCCGATGTGTAAAGCCATGGTAGAAGAAAGTGGGGGACAACTTTTGTTATTTTCAAAACCCAATCATGGAACAACTGTGGA
This sequence comes from Bartonella sp. MM73XJBT, assembly GCF_028618465.1. Taxonomy (NCBI): domain Bacteria; kingdom Pseudomonadati; phylum Pseudomonadota; class Alphaproteobacteria; order Hyphomicrobiales; family Bartonellaceae; genus Bartonella; species Bartonella sp. MM73XJBT. The sequence continues at coordinate 30,179 of NZ_JAQISY010000016.1, forward strand.
ATTGTTTTTTCCATATGTTCCATGAAGCATTCAAATCATTGATTTATATAAATAATTTATCACTATTATTCATATTGAATTAACAATCCAAAGAGCGTATGATTCTCTCATTTCAAATCTCTCTATGTTGAATCAATCAAAATCATTTGCTTGCACGTCACAAGCGGGATTAGCATGTGGATAAAAGTTATATAAGAAAGGACTAAAATGCCTTTTATGGTCCGTCTTGATGCAAGAGCTGTCGCAACATTGGAGGCAGGTAAATATAACAATGGTGCCGGCTTTTTTCTCCACAAGCGTAAAGATGTGAGGACGCAGCAGACCACGGATAAATTCATTTTTTCTTAGCCAACAGATCTCTGATTTCTGACAAAAGTTGTTCTTCTAAAGACATCTCTTTAGAACTTTCCTCTTCTTCTTGTTTTCGACGGAGTTTATTCATAGCTTTAACAAAGAGAAAAAGCACCCAAGCAATAATAAGAAAGTTGATAAGTAAAGTGATAAAGTTACCATAGCTAATGGTTGCCCCAGCTGCTTTAGCAGCACTCAGTGTTGCTTGTTTTTCACCGGCAAGCTGAATAAACATATTAGAAAAGTCGATCCCACCTGTAATAAGCCCAATGATTGGCATAAAGATATCATTGACGACTGAGTTGACCAAGCCACCAAAAGCGCCTCCTATAATCACACCGATAGCAAGGTCAATCATATTACCTTTTAGGGCAAATTCTTTGAATTCTTTAAGCATTGCGTTTTCCCCTTTATGAAAAGATATACGATAATTTTAATTATCGCTTTTGATGAAAAAGGAAAGAGCGGTTTTTATTTTCTTAGTAAACATTATACTACAAAGATTAAAATTTTTTGCCAAGAATATTATAGATATTAAAAATTCACAAAAGGGTTTGTTTGATTTAACTAAGTATCTGGTTGAGTTTAGAACAACAAAAGCTATTTTACAAAAATTTTCTTCTCGTGTTTGCAGATGATTTTATTTTTTAATCTCTGAACAATTTCCAAAAGCTAAGAAAGCTTTTTCTCAAAGCAAAAGGCTCATTTTCTCTTCAAAATGTGTAAATATAAACGTGAATGGCGATGCTGTTATCAACTTTCAGTTATATTATAAACTTTCTTGTAGTAGTGGTACGTTCTTAATTGAGATGATATGCCATCTTTATTAATGATCTTTTATGTTAAAAGATTTATGTGAGGTGCAGTAGATCAGTTTTGTTTTGGAGAAGGATTGATGAGTTTTTTTCGTTGTATTGGTCGTTCTGCTTTATTTATGCTGGACCCAGAACATGCGCACCGTTTAGCGATTATAGGTCTAAAAAATGGACTGAGCACTTGTCAGAAGATTTTCGATAAGCGTTTTTCTGTGACTGTTGCAGGTCTTGAGTTTGAAAATTTTATTGGTCTTGCTGCTGGTTTTGATAAGAATGCAGAGGTTGTTGATGCTATTTTACGTTTAGGATTTGCTTTTACTGAGATTGGTACAGTTACACCAAAGCCCCAAGCGGGAAACCCTAAACCGCGGCTTTTTCGTTTAAAAGAAGATGAGGCGATTATTAATAGAATGGGTTTTAATAATGATGGACATCAAATTGTTTACAAAAGACTTCAAACATATAAACAACTTGGTATTGTAGGGATCAATATTGGAGCCAATAAGGATACGATCAACAAAATTGACGATTATACTGCTGGTATTGCTCACTTTTATGATGTTGCAGACTATTTTACAGTGAATATTTCCTCGCCAAATACACCGGGTTTACGTGATTTACAAGCGCGTGATAGTTTACATCTTTTGATAGATGCGATTTCGCAGGCACGTAATGAGTACAAGAAAAAGTATGGATTTTCTGTTCCCATTTTTTTAAAAATTGCCCCCGATTTATCGGAAAAGGAGTTGGATGATATCGCTGAAGAAATACAGTGTTCTGATTTTGATGGTCTTATTGTTTCCAATACCACTCTTTCACGCCAAGGACTTAAAAATAACCTCTTAAGTACTGAGGAGGGAGGACTTTCTGGTCGTCCACTCTTTGAGCTTTCTACTATTGTACTGGCAAAAATGCGTCAAAAATTAGGGAAGGACATTGCAATTATTGGTGTTGGTGGCATAAAAGATGCACAAACAGCTTTGGAAAAAGTGAAAGCTGGTGCAGATTTGGTACAATTGTATACTGGGATGGTTTATGAGGGACCAAGTCTTGTTGTAAATATTCTCAAAGAAATTTTGCAGTTTATGCAGCAAGATGGGGTTGATAGCATAAAAGCTTATCGCGATCAGAGTGTTGAAGATTGGGCAAAACGTGCACTTCCTTTGTAAGAAAATGATTTTTTCTTGATAAAAGTTGCGGGATTTTTTTAAAGGGGCTTGCAAACTCTTTTGATCTTCCTTATGTCACATAAGCGAAGAATAAATGTTTACGAAATCGTGAACAATTATGATAGATTTTTTTAATGCGGTTGTAGCTCAGTTGGTTAGAGCGCTGGTTTGTGGCACCAGAGGTCGTAGGTTCAAATCCCACCAACCGTACCATTTATCTTGTTACAACTTTTCTAATTCTTATTGTTGGCGTTTTGTAAGGCGGTTAAAAGCCGCGCTTGGCGGGCTTTTTTGCGTGTGAGCCGTCACGGAGCAGAGACCTTGCGCGGATGATTTTTCTCAAATTTTGCCAAAAACGGAATGATACGATCAATAATCGCTTGAAATATAAATGGGTTAACTAAATTTATGATTCTGATTGCAATTGCAATAATAAATATCTCTATCATTATATTTATATACTTTTAGTATATTTTGTAAACCAAGAGAATCTTATTTGCCTTTCATTATTATTGTTCATAATATAAACTATTAAGTTTAAATACATAAAATAAGTAAGCATAAATTTACTAAAATATGACATATTTTTGACATATTATCCTTGACTTTGTAACTCTATAAATATGAACTTGCATGAAAGTGCATTCATATCTCCAGGGGGTGTTTCGGTGGTTGATTATGGGTGAGCCATTCTGGCGCGGGGACATAAGTAACCTTGGGGGAATTTATTTATACACTAAATTGAAGAAAATAAATGAGATTTTTAAATAGTTCGTACGATTATTGCAGTGCCGATAATTTTAATAGCAAATATAACTCTGGTTTTGCGTTTGGTGACAAGTAGGGTGCTGGGATTGGCCTTGCGGCTGGTGTTGGCGTAGGAATGGCAACGCTTAATTTTAATACTGGCATGGCCGCAGCAAGCTTGGGGCTATCTGTAGGCGATAAATTCGGAGGCACCATAGGCGGTTATGTTGGTTATGGTGTGGCTGCTGTCCAGTGTGGCATACAATCTTGGGGTCGATCTATTGCTCATTCAGGTGTGGGATGTTGATGCGCTTTTGATGTAGTTCTTTGGGTTATCCTAAAGCCTAGAACGGTGGTACTGTAAAAGGTGCCACCTTTATGTTTGGAATATTGCACAGGAGGAGCTATGGACGCGTTTGGTTTAGTGCTCGCTTATTTTTGTCTGTGGTTTGGCATGTATCTATTCTTCAAAACTATTGCTATTAATGGAAAAAGCATGTTATACAAGGGGAGCATGGTTGCATTCATAGTGGCGGCATTTGTTGTTCCTCCCCTCATATATTTCTTAGTCTGTGTGCCCATAATATCTCCTCCTGTTATTATAATTATGTTCTTTCTTTCTTTTTGCATTGAATTTATACCCAATATAGTAAACAACATAAAGTGCTTTAGTTTGGCCATTATTGCAAGTTGCCTCATTTTTTTCATGGCAGCTGGTTTTATTGTTATGAGTGATGGCGTTCTGTTAGATTTTTTTGATCTGCAGCTTTCGAGCTATATTTATCTGCTTTTCATTATTCCGTTGATGATAGGGGTGGCTCGCTATGTCCTAATTGCTAGAGCTTTGAAGGAAAAATCTATGTCAGTGCTAGATTTAAGCATTTGTATTGGCTGTGGGTTTGCCATAGGTGTCTTTTTTGTGTCATCACTGCTTTTATCAGACCTTCGAGAAATCTATCAACAGATAGGTTTTGCAAACAGGGAGGCAGTGAAAAAAATGTTTGATTATGCAGTGTTTGGTTTCGCTATTCTAACGGGCCAAGTTTTTTTGACATTTTTGATGGTTCTCTTTGTTACTACAAAGAAATATTATTGGTTGGTCCTTGATGTTCTTGCAGAGCTGTTTTTTAGCCTCTTTGTTTCTTATTATGTAGCGTTTGTTCATACAGATGATAACTATGGAATGGTTATAAGGTGGATTTGTTTGATGTATGTTGTTTATATGTGCGCGCGTTACATTAAATCAAAGAGTGTGAAGCTTAGCGTGATTAACCCGTTTAAAAGGAAAACTGAGTGAGAAGACAGGAGACTATAGTTCTTTGGGTTATCCTAAAGCCTAGAGCTGCCACTCCAATAGGGGCAGTTTCTGGCGCAATAGTAGGCGGGGTCCGTGGAGCAGCCGCGGGTATTGCTAAAGTTGGTTGGGATTGTGTTCGCTCTAAGTGGTGAAATTGTTGTTTGACCTGGCTTTTTTAACAAGGTAAAGGCCTTGCTAAGGGGTACGCTATCAGCCTCTTAGCAGGGAGTTTCTCTCCCGCAATAATATCTTGATATGCTTGGGAGGGCAATGCGCTTTAAGGAAATTATATGTCTGACTTAATTTTTGGAATGCTGCTTAGTTTTGGGATAAGTTCCAGCCCTCGTGTCCTTAAAAACAATGGCTTGTTGGGCGAGCGCGTCATTTTGGGGGGGGCTAGCTGGACTTTCCTGCGCTATCATCTTCGCTTATCCACATAGTGAAAGTAGGCTTCCAGACTTATCTTTGCTTTTGGTATGTTATCTTGGCATGCTTTTAATTCTGCACGAGCACTACTTATATAAATATTTAGTTCTTGGGTTCTGTGGTGCAGTTGCTACCTTGTGTATTGGGGCAGATTTTATATATTTGAGTTCTTTGTTGCCATTGCCTGCTTTGTTTGTTGCTAATAATAGCCAGCAGCAGGTGGTGCATTACATGAGTTTGGTTGCTGCAAGCTATCCCTTTTTTATCCTTTTGATATCAGTTTTAACTGCGGAGCTTTTGCGTTTGTGGTTGCTTCGCGTATATAAGCCAGAATTAGCTGCGCGTGAGGTCCTTTATTTCGGGCTGGGCTGGGGTGTTCTAGACTTATGCTATAAGACCCTCCCAGCTCTTTTTCTTTACTTGAATTACCGTGTTGATAGGGCACCACAAATGGCGGGCTATGTCGCATTTGAATCTTGTTCACAAGCGATCAGCGATCTTATTGCCGCGGGCATGATTGTATTGATGCATGTTGTAAATACGCGCTTTATGTATCTTGGTTTCCAAGATAAGCGCAAGGCCTATTTCTATCTGCCTTTTGTAATTCATTTTGCGGTTGGTCTTTTGTCTATGTTTGGTATTTCTTCAGGCTATGCAATATTAATAAATTCTATTTCTGAGGCTTACAATAATGCTTGACAAATTGACATTATCTGTTATCGGCGCCGTTTTTTGTCTGGTGCTGATTATTTTTCCTTTGATGAAGAAAAAAACATTGGTTGAACGTTTGGTTTTCTTGCTCGTTGTTTTGTGTCTTGTTTTTCTTTATGTTTATGGCACTGCGAGTTATTTTCCTTATTATGTTTTGGCGCTTTCGCTTATATTGGGGTACCGCTGGTTACTCTCTTTGGTTAAAGCGTTTAAAGGCACGAAGGCGATTATTGGGTCAAGCGCTGGTTGTTATGTGCTTTTGGTTTTTTTTCTATACGGGTTTATGCGTATGATAGGCAGTTTGATTTTAGATTTTTCTGCTTATAGTACGCCTAATATTGTTTTTGCTGTTAGTCTATTCCCTATAGGCATGGCGATTATGCAGTTTTTTTTGCTCTCTCATTGGGTGGCAGAAGATAATGGCAATGGTGTAGAGGCAGCACTGGGCGTGGGAATGGGGATTTGGGGGGCTGCTATAGGGCTTGCACTGCTTACATCTCTACCAGAAGCTGTGAAAATCCTAAAAGGGGCCTTTAGTCTTGATAGGGACGCCTTACTTTCTTTACTTGAGACGGTAATATATTATGCGTTTATTATAGGTCTAAGTCTTTTATCAACTTTACAAGGCATTGATTTATAATGATAATCTAGCGTTATTCATATTGAATTAGAACACCGAATAACCTAAGATTCTCTCATTTCAAATCTCTTTATCTTGCATCAATTAAAATCACTCATTTGCACATCACAAGCGGGATGAGTGTGTGGATCAAATTTGTATAAGAAAGGATTAAAAAATGGCTCTTATGAACCGTCTTAATGCAAGGTCTGTCGCAACATTGGGAGCTGGCAAATATAATGATGGTGCCGGCTTGTTACTTCATAAGCGTAAAGATGGAGGTGCTCAATGGATTTTACGGTATACCCTTCACGGTCGGCGTCGTGAAATGGGCTTGGGTGCTTTAAGAGATGTCTCTTTAAAACAAGCCCGTGAATTGGCAACGGGGTGGCGCTCTGTTCTTCGTGAAGGGCGTGACCCCATTAAAGAACGCGATAAACAAAAGCGTGAAGCAATAAGCAATCTCCATTATTTAAAAGATATTGCTTTGGATACTTTTGAAAGCCGGAAAGCTGAATTAAAAGGGGATGGGAAAGATGGAATCTGGTTTACACCTTTACGCCTTCATATTCTCCCTAAATTAGGTTGTCTGCCCGTTTCAGAGATTACACAAACAGAGATACGCAATGTTCTTGCTCCTATCTGGCATACAAAAGCTGGAGCTGCTCGGACAGCATTGATACGTC
>NZ_JAQISY010000017.1:0-35768 GCF_028618465.1 Bartonella sp. MM73XJBT
ATTATGATATCGTCTTATAGGCTGTCACCATGCCAAAACCACGCCCTCCTTATCTTCTCAAAGAAATCACACGCCATGGCAAAATCATATGGTATGTACGCATTGGTCATGGGAAACGTATTAGAATACGTGGAACCTATGGAACACAAGAGTTTGTTGACAACTACAAAATGGCAATTGCCGAATTACAAGGACTTATACTCCCAAAATCTAAAACCGGTAAACTTACTGAAGGGTCATTTGCATGGCTGCTTAAACAGTATTTTAATAGCGCCAATTGGCATAACCTTGCTAAAGCTACAAAAAAACAAAGAGAACCCCTTCTTATGAAGGTATGCGATAGTATAGGAAACATTCCATACCAAGCAATTGAGAAAAAACATATCATAGCTGGTGTTGAACGGCGTAAAGAAACACCAGCAATGGCTAGAGACTTTTTAAAAACACTCAATGGACTTTTTAAATGGGCAATTGAACAAGATCTTTTAGAAAATAATCCAGCTTTAGGGATAAAAACACCCTCTTTAAAAAACAAAGGCGGTTTTCCTGTTTGGACAGAAGAAGATGTTGAGAAATATTACCAACGCTGGTCGCATGGTACTCATGAACGTGTCTGGATTGATGTCCTTTTGTATACGGGGTTGCGTCGTGGTGATGCCGTTCGCATCGGTTGGAAAGATGTAAAAGATAATATTATTCATCTTAAAACAGAAAAAAGCCAATTTAAAACAGATGTTTTTCTTCCTATTTTACCAGAATTAGCAGAGACACTTAAAATTGGTCCTGTTGGGAAAGAAACATTCATCTGTAGTAAACGCCGAGAAAAATTAGCCAAAGATAGCTTCGGAGTTTTATTTTATAATGCATGTACCAAGGCGGGTATCAAAAAATCAGCACACGGATTGAGAAAATTAGCAGCAACACGCGCCGCTAATTCTGGTGCAACAGTATCGCAATTGAAAGCAATTTTTGGCTGGACAGATGACAATATGGCATCTCTTTACACAAAGAGCGCAGACCGTAAAAGATTAGCAGTAGAAGCGATAAAAAAGCTCCAAAAAAGTTAGGGTTAGAGGCAAAAAAACGTAATAGAATCAAGACTCACCAATTCCCTTACTTATACAGTAACTTATTAATTTAATTTTTATTTATTTTGGTACATGTAAGTGATAAAAATATACCTGTACCTCCCAGATTTTGATGCCCATAAATATTGACAAATACGCACATTTCACACACCATTCTCCCTTTGAAAACAACCATGCCTACAAGGAATATTTATGAATCCTATCACCCACCCCATCCTTGCAAAAAATCTATCTGCTTTACATATACACGGGATACGACATGGTTTTTTCACACGCCAATGCGGTATTTCAAAAAGTCTCTCTCAAAGCCTTAATGTTGAAGAACATTCAAATGATCAATCTGCACATATCGCACGAAATCGCATTTTAATCGCCAATTACTTTAATGTTGAGGCAGACAATTTAGTCACTGTCAATCAAATACACTCTTGTGACGTTGTCGTAGTGAATCAAGCTTTTATTAATAAACCTCCTAAAGCGGATGCTCTCGTTACGACCACACCAAAACTCGTCATCGGCATTCTTACAGCAGATTGTGGACCAATTTTATTTGCTGATCCACAAGCTGGTGTCATCGCCGCAGCACATGCTGGCTGGCGAGGTAGCTTAAAGGGAATTATAGAAAAAACCATTACCGTTATGGAAGAGCAAGGAGCTAAAAGACCATCGATAACAGCAGTTCTTGGCCCTTGTATTGGTCCTTGCCACTATGAAGTAACAGAGGAATTTTACTACCAATTTATCGACTCCCAGAGTAAATTCCAAAAATATTTTGTAAAAACAGAGAACGTCAATCACTTTTACTTTAATCTATGGGCATTCATTATGAATCAACTCAAAGAAGCAGGCGTTAGTGCTTCCTGTGTGGAACTTTGCACCTACCAAGATGAACAGCGTTTTTTCTCTTATCGGCGTGCAACACTCCGAAATGAACCAGATGATGGACGACAATTTTCTGCTATTATGTTGAATGGATAAAATGAGTTTTTTACACCTTAAAAAGAATAGCAAAACTGCAAAACAAATTTTTTTCACAATGAAATAAAAAACACTCTCAAATACTGTACTTTTTATTAAACAAGCTTGCTTAACGTACAAAATGTGAAGCGTTTGACTATTCTTCTTTCCAAGATTTACTTAATAATGAAATTTAAGGCAAACTCTTTTAACATGAACTCTGCTTCATTCCTTTTATAGAGAAAACAATACGCATATTGTTTTAGAGAATAAGAGAAAAGAGTTTAATCAATCTATTTCTTTACCTTATGCTCAAAAAACTTTGCTCTAAAAGCAATAAAATTTTGGAAAAAGAAAAAACAAAACACAGAGCTCTTTAATAATAAGAGATAAAATTGTAACATTTTTATAATTGTTTTCTTGCAATCTGATAATAAAAAGTTAAAAAGCCTTATCATACTCTACCGTGACGACTCAGAGGTCCTACTATGAAGCTTTTCTGTGGCAATTCCAATCCACGTCTTGCTGAAGATGTTACAAATTACTTAAATATTCCTTTAGGTAAAGCAACCGTGAAACGCTTTGCTGATCAAGAAATTTTCGTAGAATTACATGAAAATGTTCGTGGACAAGATGTGTTTGTTTTACAATCCACATCCTATCCTGCAAACGATCATTTGATGGAATTACTTATCATGATTGATGCGCTTCGCCGTTCTTCGGCACGACGTATCACTGCTGTCATCCCCTATTTTGGTTACGCTCGCCAAGATCGTAAACCTGGACCACGCACCCCGATTTCTGCAAAACTTGTTGCCAACCTGATTACCGAAGCAGGAGCCCATCGTGTTTTAACATTGGATCTTCATGCCGGACAAATTCAAGGTTTTTTTGATATTCCAACGGATAATCTCTATGCTGTTCCGGTTATTTCTCGAGATGTCAAAATGCATTACTCTCTTGAAAATGTTATTGTTGTTTCACCAGATGTTGGGGGTGTTGTACGCGCACGCTCTCTTGCCAAGCGCTTGAACAGTTTGCTGGCTATCGTTGATAAACGTCGGGAGCGTCCCGGTGAATCAGAGGTTATGAATATTATTGGAGATGTCTCAGGAAAAGATTGTCTTTTGCTCGATGATATTGTTGATTCAGGTGGAACATTATGCAATGCAGCAAGTGCTCTCCTTAAACACGGTGCAAGTAGTGTGACCTCTTATATCACCCACGGTGTTCTTTCTGGAAATGCCATTGAGCGTATTACCAAGTCAGAGATGAAAGAATTGGTTATTACGGATTCCATTATGCCAACAGAAGCAATAGAGAAAGCACACAATATTCGTGTTTTACCAATCGCTGACCTGATTGGCGAAGCAATCGCAAGAACAGCGGCAGAACAATCTGTCTCAAGCCTATTTGGTTAAAGGGGGACTTTGGGATCTCCTGGTGCTGTTTCCACACCAAACTCAGGAAAAGCTATAATACGCTGACCATCAAAATGTGTATGGATAACAATAAAACCGCGTTCTTCAAAATAACTTAAGAGACGACGTGCACGACTTAAAGAATGAGTTCCATAAAGGCGTGCTAAAAATGCATCCGATGGACAGGGTTTTCGGCTCAAAGCAGCCTGTGCTACATGCAAAAAAACACCTTGAACATCATCTTCCAAACTTTCCGATAGCTGCAAAAGGCGTTTCCAGCTTTCACTAACAGCGGTTTGTTCGTCAACACAAGCTTGGGCAACAGCCAATTTGCGCCGAAACTGCGAAAGGTTTAAAGGATCTCCTGAAAGACCATGAATACGGCAACGAACCAAGAAATCTTGATAAAGTAGAGCTGTAGAGCGATAGAATGCCTCAGGATCATCAAGAATTTCCCGAAGAACATCTTCTATTTGACTCTCTTGCTCCACCACTGCAAGTTCAGGAAATAAGCTCGGATTTTCTTCCAACAACTCTTGTTTTTTATGCACAGCCTCTTCTAATATTGCATGAATTGATTTTTCTCGCGCTGGTTCTCGTGATTGTTTAAAGGGAATTAAAATTTCCTCTGGCGAAGCAGTAAAAACAAGTTCCTTTGCATCCATTCGCTCTGTTGGAAGTGGCATTAATTTGGGACTAGAAGAACGTGCCAATGTTTCAACGGGACCAATTATAATCCGTAAAGAACGTCGTGATAAAGCAGGTCCTAAAGCTATAAAGTGCCCTCGCTCAAGATCTCTAAACATTTCTGCTTGACGGCGTTCCATTCCCAAAAGATCAGCGGCACGCACCATATCAATATCTAAAAAAGTTCGCCCCATTAAAAAATTTGATGCCTCAGCAGCAACGTTTTTAGCAAGCTTAGCCAAACGCTGTGTCGCAATAACACCAGCAAGCCCCCGTTTGCGCCCTCGACACATAAGATTGGTCATAGCACTCAGTGAAATTTTACGTGCTTCATCAGAAACTTCTCCTGCTGCTGCTGGAGCAAACACTTGTGCTTCATCAACAACAACAAGCATAGGATACCAATAATTACGCTCCACATCAAACAATGCACCAAGGAAAGCGCCCACAGCGCGCATCTGTTGTTCCGTATCTAACCCCTCCAGGTTGAACACTACCGAAACCCGATGTTGGCGAATGCGATGAGCAATACGCGTCAATTCCAATTCGCTGCGCTGTGCTTCAACAATAACATGACCGAATTTATCTGCCAAAGTAACAAAATCGCCTTCTGGATCAATCACACAATGTTGCACCCATGCAGCACTTTGTTCAAGAAGACGTCGCAGAAGATATGATTTTCCTGAACCAGAATTGCCTTGTACCAAAAGACGTGTCGCCAATAATTCTTCCAAATCAATACATGCTGGTACGGATTTACGCAAAGCATTACATTCTGCTGTCTCACCCAAGGCGATTTCAACTTTCATAACATCTCCAGTGTTTGCTTTTGAATATATCGGCTGATATTTATTCTCCAAATAAATCATGTTTGTAACATTTCCTTTTTTCTAACGGTAGAAATCATCGATTTTTCCCACAACTCTTGCATCTGTGTAGAGTTTGAATTATAGAACAAACTTCTGCGTAGACACCCTTGGAGGCAACGCAGAATGGAGCAATCGCTGTTGACTAGCGCATATCTTCATATTCATGCGAAAACTGTTGTTGGTTTTTGATGGATCTCCAATCATGTAAAAGGACTTAAATTATGAGCAAAAGCTATACTCTTAAGGCCGAAATACGCGAGCGGGTTGGTAAGGGGTCCTCCCGTGAACTTCGCCGTAACGGTCTCATTCCTGCTGTCATTTATGGTGAAAAACAACCACCTTTGGCAATCACAGTTCCCTATAAAGAAATTTTCTATAAAATTCACGCTGGTGGCTTTCGTACCACCGTTGCAACAATTGCAATTGGTAAAGAGAAAATTACAGTTCTCCCCAAAGATTACCAATTAGACCCGGTACGTGATTTTCCTCTCCATGTAGATTTCCTTCGTATTTCAGCGAAATCCGTTGTGGAAGTGAATATTCCTGTACACTTCCTCAATGAAGATACGGCTCCTGGGCTTAAAAGAGGAGGTGTTCTCAATATTGTGCGTCACGAAATTGAATGTACTGCTCCAGCAAATGCTATCCCCGAAGCAATTGAAATAGACCTTTCCAGCTATTCTATTGGTGATTCTATCCATATTTCAGCGGTGCAACTCCCAAAAGATGTTACCCCCGTCATTCAAGATCGAGACTTCACTATTGCAACCATCGCAGCTCCTGCTGGTATGGATGTCAGTGATGAAAGCTCCGAACAAGAAAATGGAAACGAAGAAAACGCATAAATTTTAGAAGGCGGGAAATTTCCCGCCTTAACTTAATAAGATATTGATTAACCTCTCATACTTTACTGCAGGCGCGCATGTGGCTTATTGCTGGTCTTGGAAATCCTGGTTTACAATACCAAAATAATCGCCATAATATCGGTTTCATGGCGATTGATGCGATTTACCAATCCTTGTCTTTTTCTCCATGGTCAAAAAAATTTCAAGCTGAAATCACCAATGGTCTCATAAATGGTGAAAAGATTTTTCTCCTAAAACCTCAAACTTTTATGAATCTTTCTGGCCAAGCTATTGGTGAAGCCTTGCGGTTTTATAAGGTTGATTTGAAAAATTTGATCATCATCTATGATGAGTTAGATTTATTACCAGGGGAGATCCGTATCAAAATCGGTGGAGGAAATAATGGACATAACGGTATAAAGTCTATCGATGCCCATTGCGGTGTTGACTATTGCCGTGTACGCTTAGGAATTGGACGCCCTCATTCTAAAGAGCTTGTCCACCAATATGTTCTAGGGAATTTCACAAAATCTGACCAAGAATGGTTATCTCTTCTCTTAGAGACAATTACAAAGAACATTGCTCTCCTTATAAAAGATGATAAATCTCTCTTTATCAATGAAATTTCACAAACAATGAGAAATAAAAACCTGCGATAATGGCGCTTTTCTGCGAAGACACATAAAAAATATCGCTTTATGAATCAGCCTTTTTGTGTCATTCTCACACGCAATTCCCTCTTTTTCAAAGGAAGAGGAGCAAACAGCAAGTCCAACCATTATCAAATCAAGCGCGAGTTAAATACGCCCTCAAAAATCCATCTGCATTAAAAAGAGACTATAGTGAATCATATTGACTTGATTCTTGACTTAAAATTCTAGAAGCACTCTCATTGTTTTACAACACCACGACACCACGCACCAACAGGAACACCCTCATTAAAGATTAAGCCACATGTTGATTAAAATGGCTTGTATTCTTTAAATTTAAAAGAATTCACTCGGATTAATGGTTGACTGTAGTGGATCAAAAGCTGCAGATTGTCGGCTGTAAACTTTTGCTCTCTGATTGTTTTGTAACACCACCACACGAGAGCCAACAGGAACACGGTCATAAAGGTCAATAATATCTTGATTGAGCAAACGAATACATCCACTTGAAATAGCACGGCCAATTGACCAAGATTCGTGGGAACCATGAATGCGAAACAATGTATCCTGTCCATTTTTGAAAAGATAAAGTGCTCGTGCCCCCAATGGATTATCAGGACCTGGTGGCATTCCTTGCCCCAAATGACCATAACGTTCTGGTTCTCTAGCCATCATTGCCACCGTAGGAGTCCAATTGGGCCATCGGCGCTTACGCTGTACAACCCCTTCACCTTCAAATGCTAAGCCTTCTTTCCCAACTCCAATACCGTAACGCAAAGCTCTTCCATTTTCACCAATAAGGTAAAGGAAACACTCCTGCGTATCTATAACCAGTGTCCCAGGAGGATAAGAAGTATAATAAATGACCCTTTGACGCCAAAATTTGGGATCAATTGTCGCAAGATCAACAGCGGGCAATAAGTAAGGCTCATTCGTTATAGGACCATACAAAGCCTGCATTTCTGCTGGAATATACTTCATTTGTTGAGAAGAACCCAACGATACATTTGACTTGTGCGTAGCACATCCAACCAAAGCCAAAGGTGCTGCAATTAAAAAGGCACGACGCGATAACACTCTTCTATTTTCTCCAATTAATTCTCATGTAGACTTGCATACTATGAAAAACTTAGCACATTGTTAACGTTAATTTAAAATTCTCTTACCCATTAAAGTAGAAAGTTTTTCAATATGTTGAAAAAAACAAATTGTTTTTTCAACATAGACTTTTTCCTTATCTACAGCAACAAGAGACTATAACTCTTCTCAAAATATGCTATAAAACGCTCAATAAGCTTTATATTAATCATAAAATCAACAGAAAAGAAGACAAACTCATGGGTTTTAAATGCGGTATTGTGGGATTGCCTAATGTTGGGAAATCCACTCTTTTTAATGCACTCACAAAAACAGCCACGGCACAAGCTGCCAATTATCCTTTTTGTACCATTGAACCCAATACTGGTGAAGTTGCTGTTCCAGATTTGCGGATGGAAAAAATTGCTGCCATTGCTGGCTCAAAAGAAATCATTCCCACACGCATCAGTTTTGTTGATATTGCTGGGCTTGTACGTGGCGCTTCAAAAGGGGAAGGTTTGGGCAATAAATTTTTAGCCAATATCCGTGAAGTTGATGCTATTATTCATGTATTACGCTGTTTCCAAGATGAAGATATTACCCATGTAGAAGGACGCATTGATCCCATTTCTGATGCCACAACCGTTGAAACAGAACTTATGCTCGCAGATCTTGAAAGTCTTGAGAGGCGCATCATACAAATTCGTAAACGTGCTACTGGAAAAGATAAAGAAGCTCTCTCAACTCTTCCCATGATGGAAGCAGCATTAAGTTTACTCCAAAAAGGAAATCCTGTCCGGTTATTACGCAAAGATATCTCTGCCGAAGAACACCACATCCTTGAGAGTTTAAATCTTCTCACTTCTAAACCCGTACTTTATGTGTGCAATGTAAGTGAAAATGATGCCGCTCGTGGGAATAACTTTACCCAAACGGTCGAAAAAATGGCAACAGAGCAAAGTGCTCAAAGCATTATCATTTCTGCTTCCATTGAAGCTGAAATTACCCAACTCAATGACGCAGAGGCTTCAGAGTACCTTAATGCCCTAGGGCTCTTTGAACCAAGTCTAAACCGCCTCATTCGCGCTGGTTACTCTTTGCTTGACCTCATTACTTATTTCACCTGTGGCCCTAAGGAAACACGAGCGTGGACAATCACACGCGGCACGAAAGCACCTCAAGCAGCGGGGGTTATCCACTCAGATTTTGAACGTGGCTTTATCCGCGCTCAAACCATCAGCTACGAGGATTATATTGCTTTAGGAGGAGAAAACGGCGCAAAAGAAGCAGGTAAAGCCCGCGATGAAGGTAAAGAATACATTGTACAAGACGGCGATATTATGTTGTTTAAACATAATACCTAAATTCGCTTCATCTCAATATCTTACATCTACTAAAGAAATAACAATGACCTTTTATGATCAACAATACGTCGTTTTATAAATCTTTTTAAGATGAAGAACGTGAAATAAAGAGAGGAATAAGCTTTTCATTCCCCTTCCTCTCTTATGGTTTCTCTAATGTATGAAGAATTAAGTATCCGATTTGAGGTATTTTTAGCTACCCTAAATCTCCAAAGTACTTTTCTTCCAAATAAATTAAAAACATTCGTTTCCTGCACCGTCATAATCATTAAGCTTTAATCTTAATTTGCCTTTGATATCTTTAAGAAACTGCAAAAACTTTTTGCTTAAAATTTTTCTTCCCTTCAAAAGATCTGTAAAAAAACAGTGCCATCATATATTATGACAGCAACTGTTCTAACCGTAGAGAATGGAAATATAAAATTAGCGTGCCCAACGTCCTTCGTATTTAAATGTTGGAGCTTCCTTTAAAGAATCCTTTGTCGCATTGGTGATAAGTTTCCACTTACCATAATCATTTGTCATCTGGATTGTTTCTGGAGAAACGACTACATAACTCTCCCCTATACCAAGGAACCCACCAACAGCAATAACAAATCCTGCAATGTTATTTTCACGCAAAATAATATCTTTTACTTCACCAATATTTTCGTTTTCTATATTGTATACATCTGCACCAATAAGACTCGAAGCAACAAAATCCGTTGCTAAAGGTGTAACATAACGCACAGACATATCTGATCCCACCTGTACGGTGCCCATCGACGAAATCATTTCAGCTTTAGAAGGCACTTCGAAAGACTGAGCGTAAGTACTAGAAACCATCAAAACTGATATAAGAGCAGTATAGGCAATTTTTTTCATTTTAACATCTCCATTTTTACTTTGCTTTTACTTTATAAAGTGTCAATGCATCATAATCAGATTTGTTCCCTAAACTCTTTATACTCTTTTAAGACCATTAATCCTAATATTTTTTCTTTTCAGTCTTTCGTCTTCTCCAGTTTTTCTTCTAAATCACGCCAAATACGAGTTTTTAAAATATAAACAAGCCCCCCAAAAATGATTAAAAATAAAATAACACGAAAACCGGTTTTTTTCCGAATTTCCATATGAGGATCAGCAGCCCACATCAAAAAAGCAGAAACATCACGCGCATAATGTTTAACAGTTTCTGGAGTTCCATCTTCATAAGACACAACACCATCATTCAACGGAGGCGCCATAGTCAAAGAATTTCCGGCAATAAAATAGGGATTATACCAAGAACCATTAGCAATTTCTGTATTTTCTGGAGCCTCCTGATATCCTGTTAAAAGAGCTGTAATATAATCTGGACCAGCAGTATTATAGTGCGTTAACACATCAGTAATCAAAGTAGAAAACGGCAAAGATACGGCGCGCGCCCGTGCCATCAGTGATAAATCCGGAGGATAAGCGCCATGAAGAATCCCCCTTGCTTCTTCTTTATGAGCAAAGGGAGAAGGAAAATGATCTGTTATAACCCCGGCGCGCTTAAAAAACTTTCCTTCTCGATTAGGACCATCGCTCACCTGATATTGCCCCGCCAAAGCTTTAATCTGCTCTTGATCATAGCCTAGAGCCTTTAAATCGCGAAAAGCTAAATATTTTAACCCATGGCAACTAGCACAAACCTGCTTATAAACCTTTAATCCACGCCGCAATTGTGCTTGATCATAAACCCCAAATGGTCCTGAAAAACTCCATTCCTGTCTTTTAGGAGCACGTAAGGGGAAAGAAACAAATTCCTCCTCTTTATCAGAAAAAGTACCCGCCAAACTGTGAAAAGAAAAACCTATCACAGCGACAACAATCAATCTGATAAAAGCTTTTACCATAGTTTATTTTTTTTCTTTTTCATATCTTCAGTAATGGAAGAAGGAAGAGGACGCCCCTTTTCAAAAAGAGGGAGGAGTGGCAAAATAATTAAAAAGAATATAAAATAATAAGCGGTCGCCAATTGCGTCCATAAAATAACACTATCATTGATTTCTCTTGAACCTAGATAGCCAAGAAAGACAACATCAGCAATGAATACCCAAAAGAAAATTTTATAAACAGGTCGATATCTTGCGGAGCATATTGGAGAGCGATCT
Organism: Bartonella sp. MM73XJBT; assembly: GCF_028618465.1. Classification (NCBI taxonomy): domain Bacteria; kingdom Pseudomonadati; phylum Pseudomonadota; class Alphaproteobacteria; order Hyphomicrobiales; family Bartonellaceae; genus Bartonella; species Bartonella sp. MM73XJBT. The sequence goes on from NZ_JAQISY010000017.1 coordinate 11,076, forward strand.
AACCATGGAACACAAATCAACACAAAAACCGAACCGGCTAAGAGAATAACCCCCAAAAAAGTTGATGAAAGAGCACCAATATTAAAAGTTATGGCACGCAGTATAGCATAAAAAGGCAAAAAATACCACTCCGGCACCACACGAAGAGGCGCCTTTAAAGGATCAGCAACGTCATAATTTTCAGCCTGTCCCATATAATCAGGCATATAAAACAAAAACCAAGCAAAAAAGATCAGAAAAACAGTAATAGCAAAAATATCTTTGATAAGCGCATAAGGTGCAAAAGGAACAGTTTCCTCATCCGATTGTACTGCAAGACCGGTCGGATTACCCTGTCCAACTTGGTGAATTGCAAAAATATGAAGCCCTACTAAAAAAAGTAACACAAAGGACAAAAGATAATGGAGCACATAAAAACGGTTCAATGCCGCCTGTCCCACGCTATAACCACCAAGCAATGTCTCATGCAACCATGTTCCTACCAAAGGAATAGCTTTGAAAAAGCCAGCAACCACTGAAGCAGCAGAAACAGACATCATCCCCCAAACCAGTACATAACCAAAAAATGCTATTGCCATCATAGTGATATAGATAAACATGCCTGTAACCCAAACCATTTCGCGCATATTTTTATAAGAACCATAATAAAGCCCACGTGCTACATGGATATAAACAGCAATAAAAAAGAACGATGATCCAACACTATGCCATGGACGAAAAAGCCAACCAAACTGCCCTTCCCGCCTAAAGCGTTCACCCGTTTCAAAAGCCAAATGAACATCTGGTACATAATGCATCGATAATACAAGCCCCGTCAAAAGCTGTGATAAAAGCATAACGGTCAAAATACCGCCGAATGTATAAAAATAATTAAGATTACGCGGTACAGGAAAAATAACAAATGCATTGTAAAAAAAGCGAGGGAAAGGCAAACGTTTATCAAACCAACGAGCAAGAGCAGTTTTAGGAAAATAGGGAGGAAATTTTGCCATCACTTTATCCTATTTTCAGTAAAGTATCAGAAAGAAATCGATAAGGTGGGATAGCAAGATTATAGTTAGCAGGGCCTGATCGCACTCTTCCAGCTGTATCATAAATAGACCCATGACAAGGACATAACCACCCGCCAAATCGCCCCGATTGGCCAAGTGTTACACAACCAAGATGCGTACAAAGATTAATGAGAATAAGCCAATTCTCACGCCCCTCGCCTGCTGAACGGGCTAAATCCGTTGCTTCCTCTTCACCTTCAAGATTAGGATTGCGTGCCTGACGATCTCTGAGAAGACTCAATTTGGTAGCACGCGCCTCAGCAATTTCTTTTGCAGTTCGGTTACGAATAACAACAGGCTGTCCACGCCATTGAACCGTCACCGACATGCCCTCTTCAATACCAGAAAGGTCAACCTCAATAGAGGAAGAGGCTAAAACAGCTTCATCTGGACGCAACTGACGGATAAAAGGCCACATGACAGCACCTATCCCAACTGCTCCTGTAACACCTGTTAATAAAAACAGGAAATCCCGCCTCGTCTGCTCGCTCATTATCTTAACTAAAGAGTACTCCCTAAAACAGTTTCTCCCATCCCCGCCCTTATGATACAATCCTCAGTTATTTAAACCATAAAAAAACATTTCAGAAAAGACTTCTCATCATTTGTGTAATTTGTTCTCTTCTTATCTTTTCTCTCTCAACTCAGTGGTAACAAATCATAATCTCCCTCTGCTACCTCCTCTCTTCACTAAGCCTTTATCTCTCCTACGACTTATATTCCCATACTGAAGTTTTTCTGTTCACCGCTCCAATGTAACTTAAAGAAAAGTGATACCAACCACAATATATTCTCTGCTCTCGCATTACCACTTATTGTAAAGCCTCTTATTTATTAAACTTTAACATTTCAGTGTCTCAAAAATTCAAACAACAGCAAAATCTTTGTCATGAAGAAACAATTGATACACAGCCCCTCTCAAGCCAAGCTGTACAAAGAAAACGCAATTTTACATTCAATAGGCGACCTCTTTCATCGAACTTATATAACAGTTGATATTGTTTTAAAAAGCGATGCATGTTTGATAATCGATACAATCACACAAGTCCTCTTGATTAATAATGGATGCGCCGCTTTGATAAGTGTTTCAAAAAAAACTGCACGAACACAACAGTCCTAAAAAAATCTTTTGATAAAATCTGCTCTTATAAAGAGCAACATTTGTCGTGAAACTTTTTGAACAATGATCACCTCTCACAGTTCATACTTGATTCCTCTTATCATAAACTTGGGTACACCCGCCTTAAAATCCAAAAGAAATAACAGCCAAACACTAAAACCACCTGCTCGCAATGATATTTTTCGAATAAGCTATAGAGCTTCTTTACAAATACGAAGAAAAAATCCTACTACATAAAACATGACACTTCATATTGCGCTTTTTCAACCTGATATTGCTGGTAATACTGGAACAATTTTGCGCCTTAGCGCCTGTTTTGGTTTACGTGTTCATATTATTGAACCAGCCGGCTTTAACTTATCCGATCGTAATCTTAAGCGCGCGGGCTTAGATTATCTCGAATATGCCTCGCTGGAACGCCATATTGATTGGCAACATTTCATCAACACCATGAGACACTTTAAGCGTCGTCTTTTGCTTTTGAGCACAAAGGCAGAAACATGCTACACACAGATACACTATCAAAAAAATGATGTTTTACTTTTTGGTCGTGAATCAGCAGGCGTTCCTGATTATGTTCATAAAGCCGTTGATTGCACATTAAAAATTCCCATGCAACCACACGCACGCTCTTTAAATCTGGCTGTGAGTGTGGCCATAACAACAGGAGAAGCACTTCGCCAAATTGGTTATTATGAAAAGGGAGAAACTTAACAAAGAAAATACAAAAATCTCCGTAAGGGATTCAATATATTGATGAAATCACAATAGTCTACACAAGATCAATGATTATCAAAAAAGTGAAAGCGCGCCATCTTTCTAGAATCTTACAATGCCACTAAAATCTTATATTTTTCAATATGCTTCTGGAATAAGTTTAAAAACACCTTTATAAATCATTGGGGAAAATCATATTCATCAAACCAAATGATAAAGGAAATTATTCAATCTCCTCCTCGTAAAGAACAAGGTGTTTATCAGTACCAGTCTATCATGAAGAATGATTACCCTTGGTGGATTTTTCTTGGCTCCCAACTTATATGTTTATCCCATAGACGCCAACGACAGTCCCTGAATATTGTACTCAACTTCATGAGTGACACAACAAACAACTGAAATAAAACCTTAGGCAAAACTATATCTTTAATGCGCAATAAATGCGTCTTACATCACTGTCTTGATAAGATTTATGACACGACAAATAACACTCTCTCACATCATTTTTGCTATCAACAACCAATTCATTATAAAAGAAAAGATAAAAGGATGTTAAAAAAATGAATATTATAAATTAATTTTTTCTAATAATGCATTACGATCCATAAGAAATCCGCTTTCAATCCATATCATTTCAAGCTCTTTGAGCTTTTTTCCTAAAAGAACACCTTTAGAAAAACCTTTCTGGATCAAATCCTTACCATTCACAGGAAAAGTAGGAATCTGCCACCTTTGAGCAAGCTGATAAAGCCTGACATAATCTTCTGTTTTTTGTAAAGCTTGGCTTTTCTCCGAAGCATCAACATATGATGAAGCAATAGACAAAGACAACTGATCTAAAACAGACTGCTGACCATGTAAATAAAGCAGTTTTTGTAAAAAAAACTCTGAACAGTTTTGGGCAATCCTCTCCAACTGTGCCCATTCTTTTAACCGCGTTGTTTCCTTATGGGATAAACGCAAACGCTTTGCCATTTCATGAAGACGCACAGAATCAGGAGGGAGCAGACTTTCTAGCCGTAACAACGGATCAACTTTCCAGCCAAGAGCCTGTTCTGTTTTCACCAATGCGTGTACCACATCAATGCCCCACTTTTCTGTTTCAGGAAAAATACGTGTCAAAATGCCACTTTGGCGCATCCATAAAAGAGCACGCGTTGGATCTAAAGCAGCGAGCAATTTTTTCATTTCTCCCCAAATGCGCTCCGATGAAAGCTTATGCAAACCATCTTTTAAACGCACACATGCCTTCAAGCCTTCCACATCAGGTCGCCCCATACCATACCAAGCAAAAAAGCGAAAAAACCGCAAAATACGTAAATAATCTTCGCGAATACGATTTTCTGCAATGCCGATAAAGCGCACTGTCTGGCTGGCAATATCATTCAAGCCTCCCACATCATCATAAAGGTTGCCAGCAGCATCACAATAAAGCGCGTTAATGGTAAAATCCCGCCGTTCCGCATCTTTTTTCCAATCACGACCGAATGCCACTTTCGCATGACGACCATCTGTTTCAATATCAGAGCGAAGCGTTGTTACCTCATAGGAACATGACTGAGAAACCACCGTCACTGTACCAAACGCAACACCTGTAGGAACAGCTCTAAATCCTGCTTCTTCTACGCGTGTTATAATCTGCTGTGGTAAACAAGTTGTAGCAATATCAATATCACAAATAGGTTGCCCTAACAGCTGATTGCGCACTGCCCCGCCCACAATACGTGCCTCTTCACCATCCAAAGATAAAATGCGAAGAAGCATTTGGATATCATGATGTTGCAACCATTCAACTTGTTTGAAATCTTGTCTAATGCTCAACCTTTTAACCTTTCAAAAAATTGTCTTCTTTGCTTTAAACAGATATTTTCTGGAGAATACTATTTTCCATATATTCCTTACACAACACACTTGTTTGTTTCAAATAGATCACTCTACATATGTGCGAAGATAAAAAAACAATATATTACCCTTCTTTTCTTCGCATTTTCTGCTACAAATCATAAAATATTCATTATCATACAGAGAAAATTATCGATTTTGCCACAAATGCCTTAAGGAAGAAACATGAGTCAACATGATACATCAGCCAGTTCTATGAAAAAGGCCAATATCAACAATGAAGCCCAAGCGGTTATTGATGATATTGATAACGTGCACAAAGAATTGGATATTCTACAACAAGAAATTGACAAAGTTATTTTTGGGCAAAATCATGTGATTGAATATGCTTTGATCACTATTTTTGCTGGTGGACACGCTCTTCTTGTGGGAGCTCCAGGGCTTGCAAAAACGCGTCTTGTTGCAACTCTAGCAACAGTATTAGGGCTTGATGAAAAACGCATCCAATTTACCCCTGATCTCATGCCATCGGATATTATAGGCTCTGAGATTATGGATTCCGATAAGAGTGGTAAACGTTCTTTCCGCTACCTTCAAGGACCTATTTTTACCCAACTTCTAATGGCTGATGAAATTAATCGAGCCTCTCCACGCACGCAATCAGCTCTTTTACAAGCTATGCAAGAATATCATGTCACCGTTGCAGGTCAGCGTTATGATTTGCCACAACCTTTTCATGTGCTTGCAACCCAAAACCCTCTCGAACAGGAAGGGACTTACCCGCTTCCTGAAGCACAACTAGACCGCTTTTTGATGCAAATTAATATTGACTATCCTGATCTTATGACAGAACGGCGTATTATTTTAGAAACAACAAGAGAGAAAAATCAGAATATAAAACCGATTTTGTCAACGCAAAAACTGCAAAAAATTCAAAAGATTGTTCGGAAAATACCGCTTTCAGAAAATGTTATAGAAGCCATTTTAAAAATCGTTCGTTCGGCTCGCCCTCATAAAGATAACAGCCTTGCAAACACTTATGTTACTTGGGGACCTGGTCCACGTGCATCACAGGCACTTTCTCTTTGTGTACGCGCCCGTGCACTTTATTATGGGCGTTTAGCCCCCTCTCTTGATGACGTTGAAGCACTAGCCTATCCCGTATTACAACACCGCATGGCACTCAATTTTTCTGCAAGTGCCGAAGATATAACCATAAAAGATATTATCAACAATCTTGTGAAAGACGCTCTTTAAAAATGGCCATTGGCAAAAAAGTTTCAAAAACCTCTCCCATATCACTTGCTAGCAAATTGCACGAAGATACTGCAAAAATGCCGTCTTTCCTTCTACAAGCACATCGGATTGCCCAAACACTGATAACGGGATGGCATGGACAGCACAGACGTGGTCAGGGAGAAAATTTTTGGCAATTCCGCCCTTATATTGAAGGGGAGTCCATTACACGCATTGACTGGCGTCGCTCAGCACGTGATGAACATACTTACCTGCGTGAACATGAATCACAAATGACACAAACGGTTTGGCTTTGGACTGATCAAAGTGCATCTATGCATTATTGTTCGCGCCTTTCTAAAATCTCTAAAGGTGATCATGCCATCATTCTGACCCTTGCATTGGCGTTACTTCTTGCACAAAGTGGCGAACATATTGCGATCCCCAATCTCATGCCTCCTACCATGGCATCCAATGTCATAGAACGCATAGCGCTTACTTTGACAAATCATCAAAATGAAAGTCCATTGCCGGATTTTTCAACGATTACGCGTTTTTCACATGCCATCATAATAAGTGACTTTCTCGATCATCCTGAAGAAATCATCCAACATTTAAGCACTTTATCTACAAAACAGGTTACTGCGCATTTAATTGAAGTTGCTGATCCCGCAGAAGAAGACTTTCCCTATAGAGGTTGTACTGAATTTTTTGATCCCGAAACAAACGAAAAGCACACTTTTGGAAAAGCAGAAAACCTTCGTGAAAACTATTGCAAGCTGTATCAAGCAAGACGACAAGAATTAGTAAATTTTTGCTCACGCCAAGGATGGACCTATCACGTAAGTACAACAAATAAACCCTTCACTAAAACTATTTTGCATCTCGCAAACCAAATGGGAAGCTCTCCCTCTCACATCAGGAGGTCGCTTTGAGTTTTGCTGCTCCCCTGCTGTTACTTGGACTTTTATCCCTGCCCATCATTTGGTGGTTGTTACGCATAACACCTCCCTCACCGCGTAAAGAACCCTTTCCTCCTTTACGTTTTCTACCAAAATCAATTAATCAGCAGGAAAAAGCAAGCCACACACCTTGGTGGTTATTGTTACTACGACTAACCATAGCCGCACTGATTATCATCGCTTTAGCGCGCCCCATTTGGAATCAAAAGCCAATTATACTATCGAGATCACAGCCCCTTGCACTCATTATCGATAATGGATGGGCCTCTGCAAAAGAATGGAAAAAACGCATCTCTCTTGCTCAAAATCTCCTTGCACAAGCAGAAAAACAGCAAAAAGACATTTATTTTCTTGCCACCGCTGAAAATCATGACTCCAATAAAGGTCCTCTTCCTGCAAAAGTTGTAAAACAACATTTAATGCATTTGCAACCCCGCCCTTGGCCCGTCAATCGTGTGCATGCACTACAAAAACTGATTGCAATAAATAAAGGAAAACCCCTCGATATTGCTTACTTCAGTGATGGATTACAAACAAAGGAAGACGATCAAACTTTTGCTCTCATTGAGCAATTAAAACCTAAAACACTCTTATGGTATTTAGCCGATATTTCCGATTTATTTGGCATAACGGCCATAGAAAATGACAACGGAAACATGGTCGCACGCATTATCCGTGCAACAACACACGGTAAATCTCCCACTACACTAGAACTTTACGATTCAAACAATCAATTGCTTGGCCAATTTAAAGCAAACTTTCTTGAGGGAAAAACCACCACCCTTGTTCCTTTTAGCATACCACTTGAACTGCGTAATGACATTGCTTGGATAAAAGTGAGCAACCAAGCCCATGCAGCTGCGACCTTCTTAGTGGACAGCCATAAGAGACTGAGCCGTGTTGCTCTTCTCTCATCAAATACCAATGAAATGGTACAACCGTTACTCTCTCCATTTTATTATATTATCAATGCACTCCAGGGTCATACACAGCTTATAACAGCTGGTGGAAGAGAACTTTCAACGGATATTGACCACTTACTGAAACAAAATCCTTCTGTTTTCATTATGGGCGATATTGTAAACATGTCAGAAGAGGCAGAAAAAAAGCTGTCTGACTTCGTCAATAAAGGAGGAATACTTATCCGCTTTGCGGGAGAAAATCTGAGTAGCGCAGAACACTATGATAGCCTCCTTCCAGTAGCTTTACGCCCTGGTAAACGTTTGCTTGGTAGTATTATGTCTTGGACGAAACCGCAAAAACTTGCGCCATTTGCAAAAAATAGCCTATTCTCTGATCTTCCCTTTCCAGAAGATATTACGGTCTCACGCCAAATCCTAGCAGAACCAAACCCCGATCTTTTTGACAAGACATGGCTCGCTCTTTCTGATGGAACACCCCTCATTACGGCATCAGGACGTGGTAAAGGAACACTCATTCTTATCCACATTGCCCCTGATCCCACATGGTCCAATCTTCCTCTTTCTGGCTTTTTTGCACAAATGTTGCAAAAACTAATCACATTGAGTGCTTATGCAAACACAAATCCAACACACATAACAACACAAACAACCGTACAAAATCCGTGGCGAACAATAACTGCTGATGGACAATTACAAACGCCCCCCTCTCATGTTGTTCCACTGGTTCTTAATGCCAAATATCCACCCCTTCCTTCCTATCGTACTCCCCCCGGACTCTATGGTGTCAAAAATAATTTTTATGCACTCAATGTGTTAAATCCTTCATCACACTTGATAAAACAATCTCCATCACCTTCTTTAAGCAAAAATCTTTTATCTTACGACACAAAAGAACAACATCTTATTGGCCCACTTTTAGCATTAGCCATGTTACTCTTTGCCTTGGATAGTTTTTTAACTTTATGGATAGGAGGCAATCTTTTTCTCAACAGACGAAACAATATGCTGCTTTTTCTCCCCTTCACAATAGGTCTCATGATCTTCTTTTCACAGACTCCAATCGTTCATGCACAAAACCCAGAACGCCATACGGAAAGCATAGTACAAGCAGCAGGTGCAACACATCTTGCTTACATTATAACAAATAATCATGAAATTGATGCAACGAGTAAAAGTGGTCTAGAAGCCTTAAGCCGATTCATCGCAGAGCGGACAATGCTCGCACCAAGCTCTGTGGTAGCACTTGATCTTGAGAAAGACGAACTTGCCTTCTATCCTCTCATTTATTGGCCCCTTGATGCAAACAGTCCTCTACCAACACAAAAGAGTCTTGAAAAAATAAATCGCTTTATGAAACATGGAGGCACAATTTTATTTGACACACGCGATCAAATAACCACCAGCCTCACTCTTGAAGACACCGCCACCCCAGCCACACAAAGATTAAGAAGCATTTTAAAGGGATTAAATATCCCAGCCATTGAACCAGCATCAACAGATCATGTGATTGCTCGTTCTTTTTATATTATGCCAGACTTTCCAGGTCTCTACCGTGGTTCACCTTTGTGGGTTGAAACATCATCCTCAACCAATAAAAAAAACGAAAGTCTTTTCAGCTTGGGTGATAATGTCAGTTCTCTCCTGATTACTGGAAATAACTTTGCTGGTGCTTGGGCACTAGACGAAAAAGGCATGTGGAAATATCCACTTGTTCCCAATGATCCGATGCAACGTCTATGGGCTTTTCGTGCAGGATTAAATATAGTTCTCTATGTGCTTACAGGAAACTATAAAGCAGACCAAGTGCATGTTCCAGCACTTTTAGAACGCTTTAAAAGGGAAAGAAGGCAATGACCCCATTCTTTACTTTTCAGCCTTTTTTGCCTCTCTCTTGGTTTCTCTTCTTAGGAGGAATATCCACCCTTTTTGTCATTATTAGCCTCATTCAACAACGTCAAGGCTCTTTATTACGCCTTATAGCATTGATCGTGCTCCTCCTTACTTTACTCAATCCCATGATCATCAAAGAGCAGCGCGAACCACTGAAAAGTACGATAGGCATTGTCATTGATCGCAGCAAAAGCCAAACATTTGGCACACGTACAAACGACAGTGATGAAGCACGTAGACAACTTACAAAAGCATTGGCACATTACCCGCAATTTGAACCACGCTTTATTGAAGCTGGAAAACTTGCTGATAACCAATATGCACCCTCAACAAATTTGTTTCAGGCTTTAACACAGTCCATATCTGATATCCCACCATCTCGTTATGCAGGGACAATTTTTATCACCGATGGACAAGTCCATGACATTCCTGATATTATAGAGCTTCACCATCAAGCGCCACTCAATGCCCTCATCACAGGAAGGTCCAGTGAGTTTGACCGCCAAGTCAAAATTATTTCTCCTCCTCGCTTTGCCCTTATCAATAAACCACAAATACTCTCTATCTTAGTAGAAGATAAGGGGCAAACCCAACAATCTCTTCCAAAGCAAGCAGATATTACTGTAAGCATCAATGGACAAGAAGTTGGTCATTATTCTGTAACCCCCGGCAGTATTTTTCAAACGGAAATAACCCTTCCCCATGCTGAAAAAAATATCATCCAAGTTACCACAGAGACATACAAAGGCGAATTAAGCTCTGAAAACAACCGCGCCATAGCGATTATTGAAGGGATTAGAGAAAATTTGCGTGTCCTTCTTATTTCAGGTGCACCTTATAATGGTGAGAGAACATGGCGTGATCTTTTAAAAGGGGACTCCAATATTGATCTTGTTCATTTTACCATTTTGCGTCCTCCCAACAAAGCAGATAATACACCCTTAAGTCAATTATCACTTGTTGTTTTTCCTACCAAAAAGCTCTTTGTTGAAGAGATCAACAATTTTGATCTCATCATTCTTGATGGCTATCAACACTCTAGTGTTCTCCCGTTAATCTATTATGATTATATCGCGCAATATGTACAACAGGGTGGTGCGTTGCTAATGGTAACAGGACCTGAGTTTACGCAACAAAACTCGCTTGCGAAAACACCTTTAATAAGCATCCTCCCCGCGTTACCCAATGGTACTATTCTTCAAAAGCCTTTTCGCCCAAAGTTAACCAAAGAAGGTGAACGCCATCCTGTCACAAAAAACCTTGCAACACTTAACTTTCCAGCCTCTCAATGGGGACGGTGGCTACGACAAATTGCTATTCAAAACACACACAAAGGCATTGCTCTGATGAAAGGAGCAGATGAACAACCTCTTTTACTTCTTTCCTATGTTGGTCAGGGGCGTGTGGGCATGTTGCTTTCTGATGAAAGTTGGCTTTGGGCAAGAGGTTTCGAAGGTGGAGGTCCCTATGCAGCTCTCTATCGCCGAATTGCCCATTGGCTTATGAAAGAGCCAGAACTTGAAGAGGAAAAATTAACTGCTACCAGCAACCATCATCGTTTAACCATCTATCGCCAAACACTCAAAGATCACCCAGAACCAGCCGAAATAACTTTTCCCTCTGGAAAAAAAGAAAATATCATCCTTACAAAAGAGCAAGAAGGGATCTTTGCTGCAACAATAGATATTGATGAAACAGGAATTTTTACCATCAAAAATGGGGACTTAACAACTCTTTCTTTTGTAACTGTACTTGATAATCTCGAATTACTTGATGTCATTTCAACAAAAGAAAAACTCGCCCCCATCAGTAAACATACTGGCGGATACATCGCACGTTTACACGACAAAGAAAAAGAAGGTATTCATCTTCCTCCTATAAAGCTGATTCGGTCACAAACCGGTACAACATCTTCATCTGCTCATTCAATTGTACTAAAAGAAGCAACAGAGACCCGTTTAATCAAGAGTTTCCATTTGTCGATCTTTTCTGATTTCTTTGCACTGCTTATCTGTCTTATCCTGTTAAACAGCATGTGGTATCGTGAAAGCCGTTAAAAAGTCCAAAAATTCCTGTTATGATTTTATAATGCCTCTGTTTCTTATCACAGCATTCACTTATTTGTTACTCTTAAACAGCTTATGATCTCAAGTCATTTAAAAACCTTGAGAATTCAAGTCATCTTTTATAATGTAAAAAAACAATAAAGCATAGCTTTCTCAAAAGCTTTTCTTCCTCTTTTTGAGAAATTGTTCTTTCATTTTACAAACCTTTTTTACCTCGGAAATGCACCAGCTTGTCCTCCTCTCTTTTTTTTCCTATTTTATTGCCTAAATCATTTTCAACGCTATGCTAACGTCTATGTTTTATCTTGCTCATATATCAGATGTGCATCTTGCACCTTTGCCGCAACCTTCTTTCTTTGAACTTTGTGGAAAGCGTCTTACGGGCTATCTGAATTGGCAAAAAAAGCGTAAGAACCAAATGGCAACAAATGTCCTAGACATTTTAATGGATCACTTGAAAAAGACAAATCCTGATCATCTTGTCATCTCTGGTGATCTTGTTAATCTTGCTCTTGATAAAGAATTTGAACAAGCGCGTCATTGGTTATTGAACCAAGGAGAGCCTCAAAATATTTCCTTAACATTTGGCAATCATGATGCCTATGTCCGTGGAGCATTTCAAAAAGCCTGTACCCTTTTCAAACCTTGGATCGAAGGTGATACCCTTCAAAAAAAGGCTTTTCCTTATATGCGTATTCGCAAGAACGTCGCTATTATCAGTGCTTCCTCAGCCATTGCGACACCACCTTTTCAAGCTTTTGGTTATTTTGGCAAAAAGCAAGCACAAGCTTTATCGCAACTTTTAAATGAAGCTGCAACACGCAAACTTTTTCGTGTTGTCATTATCCATCATCCCCCCTTTCATCACGCCACCTTTTGGCATAAGAAACTATGGGGCATCGAGCGTTTTTTAAACATTATCAAACATCATGGCTGTGAACTCGTTCTTCATGGACATACCCATCTTCCCACATTGAAGACCATTCAAGGCGCAACAGGAAAAATTCCTATTGTTGGTGTTTCCTCCGCATCACAAGCTTTTGGTGATAAAAAACCACCCGCAGGATTTAATTTATTTGCCATTGATGGTGAAAGCTCTCAATGGCGCTGCCAATTGCAACGCTATAGCCTCATCAATCAAAAAAACGAAATCGCCTGTAGTGAAACAATAAATCTTTAAACATTTTGTAAACCCTAAAAATTGTAAAAACAAGCAAACAATAAAGACATCTTTGGGTTAAAACAATTTTTTCTCTTTCCCCGTTTAGCAGAACAAAAATTCTTAACCATAAAACAAAGGGCAGATTGGTTTCTCCCAAATTACCTACCAACGACTTATATGCTTCCACCCCACCAGCTTATCGGATAAGTCTTGTCATCAATATTTTACTTCAACCTTATCTTTATCTGGCCAATGCCAAAAAATCAGCTACAGAAAAGCACCTTGAGTATAGAAATATGCCTTATACTCTCCCTTAAAACATAATGTTACATGCTACAATAGAGAATTGGAAAAAATCTTTTTAGAGAAAAGGAACCACCGTTGTACCCGGAGGCAACTTAGCCTCTTCCTCAGGCTCAACATGAATAGAAATACGCACATTATCAAATTCTTCTTGAAGAGCACCTTCAATTTTATCGCAAATCCGATGTGCTTCTCCTACCGACATCACCGCAGGTACAACCAAATGAAATTCTATAAAAGTCACTCTACCAGCAACACGGGTAAGCAAATCATGAACTTCAAGTGCTCCCTGTGCATTTGCAGAAATAAGCTCACGAATCCGCATAGTCTCATTCAATTCAACGCCAACATCCATTAAACCCTGAACAGCACTGTTAATAACCTTCCAGCCTTGCAAAAGAATATTAACAGCAACAATAATCGCTAAAATTGGATCTAAAACACCCCATCCACTGAAAAAACCAGCAACTAAACCAATTAAAATAGCAAGGGACGTAAAAACATCTGTTATGAAATGTATTCCATCAGCTTTAAGAGCTGGTGAACGATGAATTTTTCCCTGATGGATGAGAATCCAACCCCACATGCAATTTATAACACTTGCCACAACATGAATAACGAGCCATACTCCGGGCTTTTGTAATAATTTTACGGTTGAGAGAACCATCCATGCTTCTCTCAAAATGATAATTGCTGCAATAATGATCAGGATTCCTTCAAGAATCGCAGAAAAATATTCTGCCTTATGATGTCCAAAAGGATGATCGTGATCAGCCGGCTTCATACTCACTTTAACCGCCCACCACGCCGCCAATGATGCAAGTATATTGACGATTGATTCTAATGCATCCGAATAAAGCGCAACCGAACCGGTGATGTGATATGCCCAATATTTCAAAGCGAAAACGATACATGCAACGAAGATAGAGTATAGGGTTAAATTCTGTATATTGATTTTGGCACCCATCACCACGCCCATTCTTCTTTACAAAATAAGGAAGAGCATTTTAAACTCTACTCCCTGTGACATTCTTGATATACTACCATTACTCCTGCAACTTCATAGAAATTTTACAAGATAAACGAATCTCACAGCGCATCATTGTCATCTCAATACCAAAGCTGTTACACAATATAACACCATAAATAAAGTAACGCAGAGACTCCAACAAGAAATAAAAATCTCCTTTGAGAAAAATCAAAGGTATTATCTTTATCATCTCATAAACTTTTAAGTAACTTCATAAATATATCAGTAGCATTGCACACAATAAAAAAGATCGCGTCACCTTCCAATGCAACCTCATACCTCAACTGGAGCAAAAAATATGACTGCTAAAAAACTCAAAAATGATCTTCAGGAACAAAAAAAGAGAACGCTTCCCCCCCAAAAAAAAAGAATCTGAGCATTGGGGACCCAGATTCTTTTCCCTTAGAGATTAAGGGTATGCAGAGCTTAGGAAATAGCGGGGACCTAAGACCCTGCATCCGATACGAAAACAAACTACATTGTACCGCACTCGGTATTCTTACATTATACCTATGGTTGTATTTTGTCAACACAATTCTATCATAAGTTTTAAAATAATAAATTTTTTTTATCCTTCCCTTCAAACAAAAGCAAATATTAAACATCTAGCAATTGAGAAAAAAGAATATTAAATCTCCTCTATGCATTTAAATATCACAACAATTTCTGAAACTGATGATCTACGTTTGCGAGACTATCATAATATCCGTGAAAAAGATCTTGTTGGACGACGACATCAATTTATAGCTGAAGGTAAAGTTATATTATCGACATTGCTAGCTTCCAAAGAATTTTCTGCTCTCTCTCTGCTTATAGTGAGAGAACGCCTCCCTAGCCTGATGCCCCTTTTAGAAAAAACACAGCCAACATGCCCCATTTATTGTGTCCATCAAAAAATCATGGATGATATTACCGGCTTTCATGTTCATCGTGGTGTGCTTGGTATTGGTAAACGTACAACACTCCCATCATTACAATTTTTTTTACAAGAACTCCCGACTGAAGCTTTGATTCTGGTTTTATGTGGTATCTCTAATCACGATAATATGGGAGCCATTTTTCGCAATGCAGCTGCTTTTGCCAGCCATGGTATTATCATTGATAAAACCTCATGCGATCCACTCTACCGCAAATCCATCAGAGTTTCTACTGGAGCAGCTCTCAAGGTACCCTATACGCAAGGTGCGGATATTGATGACATTATGGCAACGCTAAACGCTGCAGATTTTCATCTCTATTCGCTTTCGCCCTCTGCGCCCCACACTCTAAAGCAAGCAAAACCAACAAAAAAGACAGCTCTTATTTTGGGAACAGAAGGTGACGGCTTACCAACCCATGTCCTACAAAAATCAGAAACCTTACGCATTCCCATGGCTCACGGTTTTGACAGCCTTAATGTCGCCACAGCAACAGGTATTGCACTTGCCCATTTCAGCGATTTTGCAAAACTCTCCTAAAAGCAATACCACTGTAAATAGCAAAATATCCGGTAAGTAGATTACTTATATTTATAAGATGCCATTGTTTTAAAGTCTGAAGCAACAGCCGTTTTTGTTTCCAGATTGCACAAAAGGCGTTTCAACATCACTTCAGTATCCGCAGCACGTTCTGAACGAGTTACAAACCCTCCTCCAAGCACACGCGCTTCATTACTCTTCCCATCATAAAGAACACAAGCTTGTCCTGGTGCCACAGCATTCTCACGTTCCAACAAATCAACGGAAAAAACACCCTCTTGATAATGCAAACGCGCAAGATGCGGAGGACGGGTTGAACGAACTTTTACAGCCACCTCGACACCATCGGAGGGAAAATTATCCAACGGCTCATCTCCAAGCCAATTCACATCACGCAAAAAGAGTTTATGTGTTTCCAACATTTCACGTGGGCCAACAATAACCCGCGCATTTTCTACATCGAGATAAACCACATAAAGCGCTTCACCCGTTGCAACACCAATACCACGGCGTTGTCCAACGGTATAATGAACAATTCCCGCATGTTTTCCTAAAACCTTTCCATCAATATGCACAATAACTCCAGGATTAGCAGCCTCTGGACGCAATTTTGTGATAACATCAGAATATTTTCCTTGCGGAACAAAACAAATATCCTGACTATCATGCTTATTGGCAACAACAAACCCCATTTCTGCCGCTATTTCACGAACCCGTGCTTTGGGAAGGTCACCTAGCGGAAAACGCAAATAATCAATCTGCTCTTGTGTCGTTGCAAAGAGGAAGTAGCTCTGATCGCGATCACTATCGAGAGGGCGAAAAAGTGCCCGATGCACACCATGGGAACGCGAGCGAATATAATGCCCCGTTGCCAAAGCATCCGCACCTAATTGACGCGCCGTTGCTAAGAGATCAGCAAATTTAACAGTCTGATTGCACGCCACACATGGCACAGGAGTCTCACCATGAGCATAACTTTCTGCAAAAGGATCAATGACCGCTTCACGAAAACGCTTTTCATAATCAAGAACGTAATGAGGTATACCCAATGTCTCTGCTACGCGGCGAGCATCCTCAATATCTTGTCCAGCACAACATGCCCCCACCCGATGTGTTGCTGCACCATGATCATAAAGTTGCAAGGTAATCCCAATGACATCATAGCCTTCCTTTTTCAAAAGGCCTGCCACAACCGATGAATCAACTCCACCCGACATTGCCACAACAATACGGGAATTCTCAGGCCGTCCTGGTAAATCAAGACTGTTCAAAAACATGTATTCATTCTCTATTTTAATGGACACCTGTATATTAATGCCCCTAATATGCGCTATTCATTGCTTTTATGCTATTCACCCTTCTCTTATATTGTTTTTTTATCCTTTCCACAACCAATAGCATCACTTTCTTAAAAGCGGCTGCAGACAAAAAAAGAATGATGAAAATAAGGCACAATAAAAATCTTTTCTATTCTTCAAAAAAATCGATAGAAATATTACAAAAGATTACTTAGCGCGCTTCACTTTGAAGCATATTTTTTATTGTCTTGCTTACTTTATTAATTTTTTTTCAACGCGTTTAGCTCTTTTTTAAATTTCATGTTTTACAAACGAATCAAATCCTTGACTAAAGGTAGAGGATAGAATGACCAACCTGATAAAAACACAAATGAAATATGTTATTGGACCAGATGGAAGTCCGCTTACCATTGCTGATCTACCGCCCAAAACCACAAGGCGGTGGGTAATCCGTCGCAAAGCTGAGGTTGTTGCGGCTGTTAGAGGTGGATTGTTAAGTCTTGATGAGGCGTGTCAACGCTATACTTTGACCGTAGAAGAATTTCTTTCATGGCAAAGTTTGATCGATGAACACGGTTTGGCTGGATTACGAACCACCAAAATCCAACATTACAGGCACTAATTCGCCAGTGATAGTGATTCGATAATAGCTTAAAATACAAACAGCCAAACTTTTTCAAGTTTGGCTGTTTTTTCGCATCTCAACATATAAACATCTCAAAATATTAATTTTTAAACGATAGTTTTTATCAGCCCGTCATTGAGTTAGAGTGACTTAAAACATTCTCATCATCCGTGAATGCTTTTTTTCCCCGCGCCTCAAGAAGCTGTGCACGCTGTAGCTCTCCCTTGATTTCATGAAGAGTCATTTCAGCATTTGTTTTTTGCAACTGCAAATCACGAATCGAATTTACAAGATTATCGCGTCTCTGCCGCGCTGCACGAGCAAAAGCAGAATAAGCAAAATGGTGAACATCATTGTTGCCAGATTTACGTTCTTCGTTAATAATTTGCGCTTCTAATTCCAACACCATTCGCTCAAATTCTGCAATCATCATCTCAAGCTGTGCAATTTCACGATACTTCCCACGCACTTGAAACATCCTCAATCGCACTATACTTTCCCGTGGCTTCATACTCACTACTCCTTGATTACGCCTGCTCAAAATTCCTATTCGCACTTTAATATATACGTTAGTTGGACTTTTTCTGACGAAAACAATCCATTTTCAAATTTAAAACGATAATTTCTGCCTTTCCTTAAAGTACTTGACGAACACAATATTTTTTCAAAAGAAATAACCATTTCTTCACTTTTCGCTTTCACTATAGAACAAAGAGATTTAAAGCTCAGTAAACAAAAACTGCAATTTTAAAAAAGCAATTAAAGTAGTCCCTTATAAGATTTTCTTAAAGTCAATTTTCCGTGGAAAAAGCATTTTATTTTTTCATTAAGTTCACAAATATGCTATTTTTCTAAAATATTTTTTAACCTCTTTTAAAAATAAAAATATTTTGTTAACCACTATCATGGATAGTGGGGAATTCAGTGGTGATTGTTACGCGTACTGCTGAAATATTCATAAACGCTTTATTATTAAGCGTTTGGTTTCGTAAGTTATTTTTATCAACGGTAGTTTTACCTGATGATAAAATGCAAAGTGCTCTTTCTGATTCGTAAAGAGCAAAGTGAGGGATTAAAATGCGCGTATTATTAATTGAAGATGATAAAGCAATGACACAGAGCATTGAGCTCATGCTTAAATCAGCAAATTTTAATGTTTATATCACTGATCTAGGTGAAGAAGGTGTCGATTTAGGAAAGCTTTATGATTATGATATCATTTTGCTTGATCTAAATCTACCTGATATGTCAGGCTATGATGTCCTGCGAACCCTCAGATTAGCAAAAATAAAAACCCCTGTCCTCATTCTTTCTGGTATGAATGCCATTGAAGATAAAGTGCGTGGTTTTGGCTTTGGTGCTGATGATTATATGACAAAACCCTTCCATAAGGATGAGCTTATTGCGCGTATTCATGCGGTTGTTCGCCGTTCGAAAGGGCATGCGCAATCAGTTATTGTTACCGGCGATCTCACTGTTAACCTTGATGCAAAAACAGTCGAAGTTTCTGGACGTCCTGTTCATTTAACTGGGAAAGAGTATCAAATGCTAGAGCTTCTCTCTCTGCGCAAAGGTACGACACTCACCAAAGAAATGTTTCTCAATCATCTCTACGGTGGAATGGATGAACCAGAGCTTAAAATTATTGATGTTTTTATCTGTAAACTGCGTAAAAAATTAGAAGCTGTTTCTTCTCACGTAAATTATATTGATACGGTTTGGGGACGTGGTTATGTATTACGTGATCCCGTTGAAGAAAACATACGTAAAACCGCTTAAGCAGTGAAAACGCACATTGTAAAATCTCGGAGTAGCGGGCCGAGATTTTTTCTCTGTTACAAAATAAAGGCTTCCATACAAGCAATCTCTTAATAGAGAAAAAGGCTTAAAGCTTTAGGATCCTCAACCCTCCCATTTCCAAATATAATCTCATCGCTCACGAATATATTCTAAGCCATCCTTTCCAAATATGGCTTAGGCACTTGTATCTTATTCAAAGATTCTTCACACTTTCTAAAACAAGACACCCCTCAGTTTCATTGATATTTATTTTCATATCTGTCATTTCAGCAAGTAAGACTGTGTAATAAAATTGAATACCATGAGCATCGATAAGCTCTTCCTGAATTTCTCCATTATACAATGCAAGAAAATGAGAAGGAATACGGAGATTTTTACCACAAACTTCAAAGCGAAAAGAACGTTTATTTTCCTCTTGCATAATCATAACAACGATTTCTCCCTCACGAGAAACAGTTGTATTTGCAATCAATAACAAATTAAGCAAAAGTTTAACTTCATTTTTTGGTAAAAGCAGAGCAGGAATTTGCCATTTTAAAATTGCTTTTTCTTCTTTCATATATTGTTGAGCCACCTGCTCAGCGGTACGTGTATCTATTTGTCCCCCACTTGCACCTGCAAAGCCAAAAGCCAATCGTGCAAATTGTAGACGCGCAGAAGCACTCGCAACGGACCAACGCACCAATTGCAAAGCATCTTCTTCAGCTCCTCCCTCATCATAAAGCTCCATCGCATTTTGAATAGCACCAACAGGTGAGATCAAATCATGGCAAAGACGGCTACAAAGCAAAGCCGCAAGATCCATAGGCTTCAAAGAAACAGCTAATGTCATAATTATTGAGAACTCCAAAAATTTAAAAACAAGCTTGCTTTTAAAGCAAAACTCTTAACATCCAATGCATACATATAGAAAAATTGAACAATCACGCTAATTTTTTAGAAACAAATTCAAGAATTTAAATAACCTTACATCTTATTTTTTATTTGAATAGAATGAAAATCCTAATATGATCTCCTTGTTTGTAACCAACAAAAGGGAAAAACTCTATGGCCCTCTCTTTTCTAATACGCTGGTACAAAAACATTGTATCTCTTATCTTCCTTTTATTCATCATCATCAACACTGCAAATGCACAAGTTCAACCAATAGAACAACATGAACCTCATTATTCTCTGCAAGAAATCATTGATTCTGGTCATATTTTTTTTGGAAAAACAACGAGCGGTATAGCAGCAGCAATTGAAAATATCTTTTCACAATACGGTTATCCAAATGCCTATATTTTAGGGGAAGAGGCTTCTGGCGCCTTTTTTGCGGGACTAACCTATGGTGAGGGAAGACTTTTTACAAAACTCTACGGTCAACATAAAGTTTTTTGGCAAGGCCCTTCTGTAGGATGGGATTTTGGTGGACAAGGTTCCCGTCTCATGATCTTAGTTTACGATCTTAATCATATAAATAATTTATGGGGACGCTATGGTGGTATTTCAGGTTCGGCCTATTTAATTGCAGGTGTTGGTTTTCATGTCCTAAAACGCCACAATGTCTTACTCGTTCCCGTCCGAACAGGTATTGGTGCACGCCTTGGCATCAATGTAGGATATTTAAAATTAACACCCAAACCGACATGGAATCCATTTTAAACGGAATATTCTTAAAAAGGGGATTTATGCTTATTCAATCGCTTCTTTTTTTTATTCTTGGAGTTGCTTGCACAGCGTGGTTATTAGTGCTTTGGACCCCCCTTATTTGGCGTAAAGCTGTTCATTTTGCGCAGAAGAGTGTTTCTGCACAAATTCCATTGTCACTCACTGAAGTGCAAGCAAACTACAATTTTCTCTGTGCACAACACGCTGTGGAACTTGCGCGCAATGAACAAAAATATGAATTTTTGCAAAAAAAATATGCGCAACAAAAAATACAACTTAGCCAAACAACAGAACAGCTTTACCAACTATGTTTTCCTACACAAAACATATCTTCCTCCTCAAAGGAAGCTATCACAACCCAACAAAATCTTATCTCAACAAATAATTTCATAAGGGAAATTAAAACTATGCGTGAAAAAATCGCACATTATCAACAACGTTTACAAAAAATTCAAATCAATGCGCTCGATACAACAGAAAACCAGCAACTCTTAGATGAACTGCGTGAAGAAACAAAGGAATTAGCAGCAACATTAGCTGCTCAAATAGCACTACAGGAAGGAGCTACATCCCCCATCTGCACATTGATTAAAAATTCCAAAAACACAAACGATCTCGCATCGCGCATTCGCAAAAAAATAACCTGCACAAAAAAAACACCTCTTACATAATTTATCTTCAAAATAGCTCAAATAAACATCTAGATTGATAATACTAACTCTATCTTTGTAGCATAAATATTGCCGTTACCATCTTGAGATAAAAAAGCATCACATCTGTCTTTTAGGATACAAAGACACACTGAAGAGTCCAGTGGTAATTTGGGCTTTATTTTAAAAAATATTTCCAAGAGATCAGCAAAATAAAGCCCACTATTAACGAACTTTTAGAGAGAAAGATATTCTCTCAAGAATGATAAAAATCTTTTATTTTCTGAATGATCATATCCTGATCATTTTGCGTTAAATAAGGATGCATGGGTAAACTTAAAACATGGGCTCCCAGGGATTCAGAAACATCAAGAGAACCTTTTACATAAGGAAAATGCTTATAAGCGGGCTGTTGATGCAAAGGAGTTTTGTAATAAACCATTGTAGGAATAGAGTTTTTCTGTAAGTAGTCCTTTAATTCGTCACGTTTTTTTACTTTAAGAGTATATTGTGCATAGGCACAACGAACATTCTCTCCCACTTCTGGAACTGTCACAATATCTCTTAAATGATTGGAATAATATTGAGCAATCACCACACGCTTTTCCATCTCTTCTTCAAAGATACCAAACTTTTCTAATAAAATTGCAGCTTGAATAGTGTCTAGACGCGAATTCATACCAATACGCACATTGTCATATTGCGTTTCACCTTTACCATGAAAGAGAATCGAACGTAAAAGTTCTGCCAAATGATCATCATTGGTCATCATAGCGCCTCCATCACCATAACAGCCCAACGGTTTTGCAGGATAAAAACTTGTGGCAGCCACATCACCAAAAGCGCCGCACATAGTATTACCGCTTCGTCCTCCCATTGACTGTGCAGCATCTTCAATCACAAACAGATTTTCTTCTGCCGCCACGCTAGCAATTTGCGCGTAATCAGCAGGAAGGCCAAACAAATCAACAGCAATAATTGCCTTTGGTTTAAGACGCCCCTCTTTTTTAATCATTTCGATTGCATCACAAAGTTTTCCAACATCAATATTGAATGTATCAGGTAAAACATCAACAAAAACAGGTTCAGCTCCCACCAAAGCGACAACTTCAACGGTTGCAGAAAACGTGAAACTAGGACAAAAGACAGCATCACCTGGACCAATATTTCTAGCCATAAGAGGCATCTTCAATGCATCTGTTCCATTGGCACATGCAATCACATGTTTAACACCAAGATAATCGGCCAATCGCTCTTCAAATTCTGTCACTTTAGGTCCCAAAATATATTTACCACTGGCGATCACATGCGCAATTGC
Source organism: Bartonella sp. MM73XJBT (assembly GCF_028618465.1). Classification (NCBI taxonomy): domain Bacteria; kingdom Pseudomonadati; phylum Pseudomonadota; class Alphaproteobacteria; order Hyphomicrobiales; family Bartonellaceae; genus Bartonella; species Bartonella sp. MM73XJBT. The sequence goes on from NZ_JAQISY010000017.1 coordinate 34,177, forward strand.
AGAATTAATTTTGTCTTCAATACGCGCACGCTGCGCTCCAAGGTCGATGAATTGCATACTAACTCCATTAATCATCACAAGAATGCAAAAGGGCTACTTATCTCTTTTATCTCTGATAGTTGACATGAGCAGCAGTTAAAATCCGTAAAACAGCAATGGCATCATCACCATTTGTGCGAGGTGCTTGACGCGTTTTAATACAATGAAGGAAATGCTGTAATTCACAAGTAAGCGGCAAACCTTCACACACATCAATATAGTTCACCTCATCAGTGCTAAAAGCCCACTCTTGACTCTCTTTCCAAACGGAAAAACGGTGCAATGCCAATTTACAGCTCCATGGTTTCATATCATCAAAAACAAGCATAGCCTTTGTACCAACAACCGTTAAAAGCCTTTCACGATAAGAACTCAAGCGTGAAGTAAAAAGATGGCTACGAATACCATTTGGAAAAGTCATATGAATATGAGCAAAATCAGAACACTGATCAATGATAGCTCCACCCTCACCGCGAACTTCAGAAGGTTCACATCCCGTGACAGCCAAAATCATTGAGAGATCATGCGGAGCAAGATCCCATAGAGCATCACTTTGTGTATGAAATTTTCCAAAGCCTAACCGATGAGAATAAATATAACGCACCTCCCCCAGTTCTCCGCTTTTCACCAATTCACACATTTTTTCAAAAGCAGGATGAAACCTTAAAATATGGCCCACCATAAAAATCCGTTTGTATTGACGAGCAATTTTTACTTGGCGTTCAGCATCAGTAATATTCAAAGCTATTGGTTTTTCAACCAAAACATCTTTACCATTTTTTACAGCACGCAAAACATTTTCTGTATGAAGCTGCGGAGGTAGTGCTAACACCAACGCGTCAATATCTCTATAAGTGAAAATATCATCAGGCGCGACAACATCAACGCCATACATACTTGCAAAACTTGCTGCACGAGCACTATCAACATCAGAAACTGCTGTTAAAGCCCCAAGACTTTGGAGTGTTCGTATATGATTCCCACCCCAATGACCGCATCCTAAAACCGCTACACGTGGCGCCATTTTTATGCTTTACCTCACCTCATCATATAAAAATTATATTTCCCTAATACTCCATATCGATGATAAAATAGAATGACAAGAGAAAAGCTTAAAAACGACGCTTGACATCTTACTATTCTACCTCTTATATCCGCAAAAGATGAAGTCATGTGCTCATATTTTTATGTGGCGGAGTAGCTCAGTAGGTTAGAGCAGAGGAATCATAATCCTTGTGTCGGGGGTTCAAATCCCTCCTCCGCTACCGTTTTCTTTTCAAGCTGTTGTAGCTTGCCTGTAGCTTGCCAGCAGGTTTTGTATATTTTGACACCAGGTTTTGTACCAATTTATTTTCTTTTAAAGGTTTTTTAAGGTGTTTTCAAAGGGTCTTCAAAGACCTTTCAAAGGGTATTTAAAACCTCTTTTATGAATCTTTTTTCTTCCTCTAATAAATCGCAATTTGAGATGATGCGTTCTTGAACCGGAGTCGGATTATTTGAGACGCAGCATTTATAACCTCTTTTAGAATAAATTGAGTGATAATTTTTCTGTA
>NZ_JAQISY010000018.1:0-31205 GCF_028618465.1 Bartonella sp. MM73XJBT
ATTTTTCTTCTGCGATCTCTTCTAAAATTTCATTGTAGATATCACTTTCACGTATAAAGTAATGAACTTCCCTCTCCTCATAGAGATGGTCGATATTTTCTTTTACATATGCTTCTGCAATCTGTTCAGAAATGTCTTCACAACTCTTTTCAGAAGGATTTATACGAAAGATTTGGATGGCATCATCTCCCTCATCAACAATGCTTAGAATTTGGCTTGCATCAAGTGGTCCAGACTCTGCAATGTTTTGATCATCATCGTAGGTAACTAATAAAATTTCATTAGAATTTATGAGAATTGGCTTTTCCATAATTTCCCCTCCCTAACGCCTAATAGCGATTGTTTGTGTTAATTTATGGATACTAATGTAGCGTATTTAGGAACTTATGTCAATATAAATGTAACGATTTTAGAAACTTTTTTATATAAATATAAAAAAATCACTTAAAAAATTAAAGCTGTAATCACTAAAAAAGAGGGGGATATGCTTAGAATAGCTAGAGCTTTAATAATACAATTTTATTGGGTTTAAATATTCTAAAATCTTGGTGGTTTTATCCAGTCTATAGGTGCCGCCCAAACTAATGCAATATCTTTTATTTCTGGATATAATCTATTTAAACTCTCTAAATTAAATAGACCAGGTTTACTACCTTGTTTTATTATTTTGACAAAACAGCGTCCATCTTGCGTATAGACAATTGCTTTTTTATTAAGAAGTAAACTTGGAGAAATGTTTTCTGAATAAAATAAAATAGATTTATCCTCAATAAAAGGTTCCATTGAGTCGCCCTCAACTTTTACCGCATATGTATCTTTTGTAATGTATGGGGGGATTTCTACTTCTTCAAGCCAACCGTCTTCGTAGGGGATAATTTCTGAACCTGCTCCTACATAACCCATTAAAGGTATAGTTTTTTTTCGTGGAAGAGGATATTTTGTGATTTCTTCAATTGCCATACCCTCTTGCACACTTATTCCTCGTTCACCCGTTAGCATTTTATTGACGGCAGAGCGATAGATAGAACGCTGCATCTTCTCACTTAGTTGTCTAGCAAGCGATGATTGAGACAATCCAGATTCTTGTAAGGCTTCACTTAGCCAAATTTTCATAATGTTATTCATGGTTTTCATTATATCTTTATTAGAAAAAAAATCTTTTGTGGTTTTCGTTACATTATCCATTGATTTTGTACCTAAATAAGCTACAATGCGAATTATGAAACAATTTTATGAAATAATAAATCTATTAGGTGGGGTTCGTAGGGTATCTCAGTTGCTTGGGGTTCATAGAACACGCGTGTACGTCTGGCTCCGTCCTGTATCAAAAGGTGGAACTGGTGGGAGAATTCCGACAAAACATATCCCAATTCTTTTAAATGAAGCCAAAAGAATTGGAGCACCGATTAAGGCAGAAGATTTTTTCTCGTTTTTTTATGGGGGGCAATCATATGAGACTATATCATCTCAAGCATCTGCTTTCACACCTGCTCCTACAGATAATAACGAACACCAGCAGCACAATTTTTAAAAGCTTAATCACTATGCATGTCATCATGGCGTGCAGATAAATACGCAACAGCCTTAAGGGGGGATTATGATCACGCATGCACAAACCATTCTCTGTCTTGATCTAGGTATCAAGACTGGCTGGGCTATATGCGGTGCTGATGGTCACATCACAAGCGATACAGAACATTTTCAATCACGCCGTTTTGAAGGCGGTGGTATGCGTTATCTGCGCTTTAAGAAGTGGCTTTCTGAACTAAAGAGATCTGTTAATGAAATTGACGCGGTATATTTTGAAGAAGTACGCCGGCATGTGGGGACTGATGCAGCGCATGTTTACGGTGGCTTTCTAGCAACTTTAACGGCTTGGTGTGAACATCATCAGATACCGTACGAAGGCATTCCAGTTGGTACAATTAAGAAAGCGACAACAGGGAAGGGTAATGCTTCAAAAGAAGAAATGATTAAAGCGGTGTGTGCAAAAGGGCATACGCCTAAAGATGACAACGAAGCAGATGCTTTGGCAATTTTATATTTAAAGAAAGAAGGGGGTGCGCATGTCTAATACAATGCCATGGATAAGATTCCATTTGTATGACTGGATAAGTGGTACAAATGGAATGACATCTGAACAACGGGGGGTTTATATAACCCTTCTTGTTTGCATGTATGAAAAAAAAGAACCACTTAAAACAGATTTTCAAACGCTTGCACGTGTTTGTCATTGTTCGCAGAAAAAATTTGCAGCGATTGTCGAATATCTCATAAGGAATGATAAACTTATTGAGACAGATAGTGGGTTGTGGAATACGCGCGTTGAAGAAGAGCTAAAAGGTTTTTCGGATAAAAAAGACCACATATCACAAGTTCGTAGTGAAGCTGGTAAAAAAGGTGCGCAAGCAAAAAACGCAATAAAACAACATGTTAACAATTTTGCTGAAGCAAATGACAAGCAAAACGTTTTTTTTGCTGAAGCAAACGTTAAGCAAAATCAAGCTATAAAGAATAAGAATAATATATATAAAAAAACTAAAACTATCGTTTTAGCAAAAAAAGAAATTAATTCTGAAAATTTAGAAACAAACGATTTGGTTGAAGAGCCAACAGAGGTTGATACCCTCCAAAGCCAATCAGAACAAAACGCAACATCATCAGAAACCCAACCTCCCCTTCACGAGCAAGAAAACGTTCCGAAAAAAGCCAAGCAGGTTAACACTGATCGAGGTTGTCGATTGCCTGCGGATTTTGAACCCGATTACGATTTTGCACTTGCAGAGGGCTTGCCTCCAGAGCGTATCAAAATCGAGATCGCAAAGTTTCGAGATTTTTGGAAAGCCAAAGCAGGCAAGGACGCACGCAAAACCGATTGGAAAGCAACATGGCGTAACTGGATACGCAAGGCGATTGATGATTTAGAAAAAACAAAAAACACAAACAATAATGGTGGAAACAATGGAAACTTTTCAAAAGATCAAAAAACTCGTGGTGGTACCGGAGAGGCAATCCGTAACCTTATCCGTGACGCAGGATTTAGTGAATCCGCTTCAAAACATTGCACAACAGATGGCGCAATACGTCACAAGGGAGTATCCATGGACCTTGATCAGTGGCGTGAAATTGACACCAGCTCTAGAGGAACAAGCTTTCACAACTTATCAGACAGTTCAAAACTTACTTACCTTGAAAGCGTCTGTTGAAGACATTGCAGAGGCTCTTGATGTGCTTGAAGGTGGTTTGACAATGCAAAAAGTTTCCAATGCACAAGCACGTGCAAAGGCTTATATCGCTGCTCTTAACGGCATTTCACTCTGGGCTTTGTTGCAGGCTGTTAAAAATCTTATACGTGGAGAAGCCAAAGGCATGTCAACAACCTTTGTCCCTTCATGTGCTGATCTTGCGAACTATTGTCGTGATTTGGAAAGCAGGCTTTTGGGAGTTTCTGAGAAAGTTTTTATAGCCATTGAAAATACTCGCAACAAGGCATTGGGTGGTAAACGTATTTCATTCACGAGGATAGGCAAGCCCGATGAAGAGCGTCATAACAGGGACAGTTCAAAAGCAGCTTGAAACAGCAAAATAGTGAAAAGTGCTGATCGTTTTGGGAATAGATATTCTTTTAAATCGACAAAAAGGTACCTTGCAAAGCGATTTAAAGATTTTATGATGAAAGTAACATCTGTAATATAAAACGCTCTGTACAGTCAAATTTGAGTCAAATAACCCTATTGGCAAATTTAAGGATTAAGACATGCAAATTTTACAACATCTCTTCTCTTCTTAACACAACGTAAACAGCCCATGCAAAAAAAGTTTGTGGCAACAGCTGTTGGTTATGTACCATGGGGAGATGGAGCAGCAGAGTATTTTTACAACCTCTACGAATATGAAGATGGCAGGAGAGAGTGTGAAAAATTTGATGGCGGTCAGTATTACACCATACCAAAGAATGCGGATTTCAGTACCAAGGCACAAGTAAAAGCATGGGTTTATGGTGGCAACTTACCTAAAAGCGTTCTCAATTACGAACCGCTCATTGATGAGATCAACAAGAAAATCAAAAAATTATCAAAAGCCATTTGATGTATTTTAAGCGAAAAATCGGTCAAGCCAAGTCTTAATTGCTAAGGAGGCTTACTTGCTCTAAAGACGAAATATCCGGTATGGGATTATTATGCCGTGCTTGCCACAGATCATGTTTTTGTTGTAATTTAAGCCAAAATTCCGCATCATTTAAACCAGCCTTTTCTAAGCGTAAAGCAAGGTTAATACTAATTGCAGCATGACAGTTTAAAACACGTGATAAAGTTAAACGTGCAACACCAAGATGATTTGCAGCCTCTGTTACTGTTAAGCCTAATTCATCAAGCAATTCTTCTTTCAAAATACCACCAGGGTGTGGGGGATTGTACATCATGATAACACCTCAAAAATTAATGGTAGTCTTGATAATCAACAAGTTCAACATCTGTTCCGATAAAGCGAAAAGTAACACGCCAATTTGCATTAACACGCATTGACCAATAGCCTTTTAAATCGCCTGTAAGCTCATGGAGACGATAGGATCTAATCGTCATTTGTTCAGGAGCAGATATCGTATCTAAAATTACCAAAATGTTAGCTAGTTTTTTAGCATGTGCAGGTTGTATTCCTTTACAAATTCCTTTTTCGAAAAATAACTTCAACCCTTTATGCTTAAAACTAACGATTGCCATAATATTACCCTTTGCTACTTGATACGATACACCATACACTTATGTCAATCGATTATTTATTAATTTGTTATGTGAAACATAATGTTATATGTTAATAAAAAATAATATCCTTTTGAAATATTTGAAAAAATAAACAAATTATGATAGGATTTTACGTATATAAAATGCAAATCAAATGGAACTCACAAACATGTTGAATAAAGTGATTTTAATTGGCTATTTAGGGGATGACCCCGAAAGCAAAACAATGAATTCTGGTGCTGAAATAGTCAATTTTCGGTTGGCTACTTCTGAGAGCTATACAGATAAAAATACCCATCAAAAAGTAGAGAAAACAGAATGGCATTCCGTGGTGGTTTTTAATCCACATTTGGCAAAAATTGCGCTTCAATATTTACATAAAGGTTCAAAAGTTTATGTAGAAGGCAAATTACAAACCCGTAAATGGCAAGATAAAAATGGTATTGACCGCTTCACAACAGAGATTGTCTTGCCACAATATAAAGGTGAATTGCAGTTGCTTGATGCAAAAAAAGAGCAATCCACTCCTTCATCTGTCACTTCTCAAAGTTATGCTATCGCTTCAGGTGCTCAAGATTATAGCGCATCTCTTAATGACAGCATACCATTTTGATTTAAATAGCAAAAAGAAAAAATGTGAGTTTCCATAGATGAGGGGATGTATGAGAAAGAAAGATGCTGACATTTCACAAGTGAAAGTACGTCAAGATCCTGTTAATCAATTGGCAATTGAAATGCGTGCAAAGCGCTTCTGCTTGACCATAGAAGAGGCTAAAAATCCGCTTGCTGGGACTTATATTGGGCGGTTATGTTTACAAGGGGTGCTTACTCAAGATCAGTATGATGCTGCGCAAAAATATCTTGAAGTAAAAAATGACTATTCGTGTGCAAAAGGTTTGCCAAGCGCTGTGTATGATGAAATACCATCATCTTCTGATGAGACAGCAAGAGAAAAATGGGTTGAATTTGCAACAGAACAGTTTTCTAATATGCAAGAGGTGATAAAAGAAACACAACATCTCTATAGACAGTATAATCTTTATGCAGCAATACAATATATTGTTGTCGAAGACCAAACATTACCACATCTTGTGAATTCATTGCGGGTCGCTCTTAACGCGCTTCATAAATATTTTGACAGAAAAACTAAATGGTAAATGTTTTATTGTTCTTTTTCCATAAAAGCATGAAAACCTCTTGAAGAATATGTATTAGAATGTTATATTTTTATATAATATTAAAGGGAGTGTTTTATGCACACAACAAAATTACGTAAAGTTGGAGGGTCAGTTATGCTCTCTATCCCGCCTGCATTGCTTGATGTTCTTCATCTTTCTGAAAATACCCAAGTGGGGTTGGCTATTGATAATGGACAATTGGTTGTGAAACCACAGATATCACCAAATTACACTCTTGAAGAATTGTTAGCCCAATGTAATCCTTCAGATGATTTAGCAGATGAGGATGTGGAATGGTTTGATGCTAAGCCTGTTGGCAGAGAGCTCTTGTAATGAAGCGGGGGGAAATCTGGTTTGTGTCGCTTGATCCAACTTCGGGTTATGAACAAAAAGGGACGCGTCCTGTACTGATTGTATCACCAGAAGCGTTTAATCGTGTAACGAAAACACCCATTGTCTTACCTATTACAAGCGGAGGAAATTTTGCTAGAACAGCAGGTTTTGCTGTCTCATTAATGGGAGTAGGATTGCATACAACAGGTGTGATACGTTGTGACCAGCCACGTGCTCTTGATATTGGAGCGCGTCAGGGTAAGAAAATGGAAACAGTTCCCCCCATGGTTATGAACGAGGTTCTTGCTAAGCTCGCAACATTTCTCACGTAGTTTTTTTGCGGCATGGCGTGAAACGTTTTTCTGTACAATACGTTGTTTTTGTATTACAGTGAATACAAATATGAGGATTGCGTTATGACAATATCTATTCGTTTGCCAAGTGATCTTGAAACACGTTTGAATAATTTGGCTTCTAAGACAGGACGTACAAAGTCTTTTTATTTGCGTGAGATTATTGAACGTGGAATAGAGGAAGCAGAGGATTATTATTTAGCTTCACAAGTAAGAGAGCGCGTTCGAAGGGGAGAGGCTACTTTTTATAGCTCTGAAGAGGTGAGGAAAGAGCTTGGCTTGGACGATTAGATATGAAAAACTAAGAAAAAATTTGCATAAATGTTTTTTAGAAAAATTTACAACTGCTTAGATATCATAACAGATACTGTATCAAGTGTCCGTAAGATCTGTCGAAATTAAAATATTTATTTTTAAAAATCGCCTCTCGCATTTGAATATTAAACTGTCTGCTTTCTTCGTTGAAAGCCTCTTTCAATGTTTTCATTTTTTCAGCACTGAAGATTATATTTAGCTTCTCTTGTCCTATAAGTGTATTCCAATAGCTTAACCTATCATAGCATTGATTTAATTCTTTCTATTGCTCCTAGTTGATAAGCTCTCTCAAATGTTGGAATATCTTCAGAATTTTGTAGATTATCTTTTTCTTTATACTCATTTAGTCGCCATTTCACCTCGTCGGCAGAGCAATCCTCATCTAAAGCAATATATCCTTCTGTAACAGCTTCAAGAAGACTCTTATAATAAATAAACTTTTTTCTTGCTGCTTTATAAATATCGGAAATGTTATTTAACAACACTAGAAGTTCCTTTTTACAAATTAAAAGGGATTCGTACTTAGGGACCAGATGGTATGGGAATTCTAGTATCTCTTCTATCTCTTCATATTCTGTATTTTTAGATATATTACGCCAGTAGATTTTCATAGATGTTAGCTCTTTATATACTCCTTTAGATTTGTCTTCTTGTTGTTGTTCATACAGAGACGCGATCATATCATCAACTACATATAGCCACCAATGCAACAACAACATTGTAGGCTTATGACATGTTTTTTCTGTAAGTGGATCTATGAACTTTTCAACAACTATCCCATTTTTTTTCATTAATCGCATTGCTTTTAGATAAGTTTTCTTAAAAATAGGGTGGGTGTGCATCATTAAAGCGTTGATTTTTTCGTTGTACTCAGGAGTAAGCTCTGTTTCTAGAGCTTTCTCATAGAGAAACAATATTTCTTTATATTCTTGAGTACAGATATCTTTTATGATGGGATGGTGGTGTTTACAATCTTCATCTATCATCATTGGATGTTTTATTCTTAGTATATCCCTTTCCCACAGCCTAATTTCTGTATTCCATTGCTTAATCCATTTTCGCGATATTTCTTGAGCCTTCTTTAAAAGACTTATATCCGATTTCGTAATTTGTTCTTTGTATACTTCTATTTCTCGATCTTTCTGTTCCTGAAGTAACTCGAATTGTTCTTCATAGTCATTCATTCTTAAATAGCCCCTAAAAGACAGCAAAGTTGCTATTATTAATATTCCTCCTATGACTATGATTATTACCATTATTCCCCCCACTTTTTGCTAATCAATAATTTAGTGCTTCCGTATAATTGATTCGTTGAGATGACACAATTGTGAGTGGTTGGTTGTTAAAGACACTAGATTTAGGTGAAAAAATAAAAAATATACAATATCGTGATTTTTTTGTTGACATGGCGTGAATAATGGTGTTTTATAATGGCGCTGTACTGGTCGAATTGCGTCCAAAATTACAGTAAAGGTATAGCCTTTCTTATAAGTTTATATGATTGTTCAGAGCCCTGCTTTTGCGGGGTTTTTTATTGTTTTGTTTACAAAAAGAAACACACATGAAAACCACTGAAAAACTTGCAAAAAGAACGCCCCCAAAGGCAGGTCAAGGGCGGGTAAAAGGCGTGCCAAATAAAACGACACGTATTTTGAAAGAAGCAGTGCTTAAGGCAGCAGAGCGCGCTGGTAAGAAATATGGTGATGATGGTTTGATCTCTTATCTCGAAAAACAGGCAATCAAATGCCCCGCTGCTTATTTGGCATTGTTGGGGAAGATTTTGCCTTTGCAAGTGACAGGAGAAGATGGGGGAGCGATTAAGATGATAACGCGTGTAGAAATCGCGCCTTTGAGTGAATGACGACACGACAGATTAATATTGTTCCAAAGCTTATACCGATTTTTTCAGGGGATGCTTTGGTCAGAGCGGCTTGGGGTGGACGAGGGTCTGGAAAGACAAGGTCCTTTGCTTTGATGGCTGCTTTAAAGGGCTATCAATTTGGTATGGGAGGGATATCGGGGACTATCCTTTGTGCACGTCAGTTTCAAAATTCGCTAGCAGAAAGTTCATTGGAGGAGATTAAACGCGCCATTGAAGCGCATGACTTTTTAAAGGACTATTATAAAGTTGGAGAGGCTTCGATTAAGTCAAATGATGGTCGTATAGCTTTTCAGTTTTGTGGACTAGACCGTAATATCGCCAGTATTAAATCGATGGGGCGCATTTTGCTGTGTTGGGTTGATGAGGCAGAGCCAGTCACAGAAACGGCTTGGCAGACGCTTATACCAACATTGCGTGAAGAAGGAGAGGGATGGCGGGCAGAGTTATGGGTGACATGGAATCCGTTACGAGATAATGCACCGGTTGAGAAGCGCTTTCGCTTTTCAGATAATGAAGCCATTAAGCGTGTTGAGATCAATTGGTCCGATAATCCGAAGTTTCCTAAGATCTTGAATGAAACGCGGCTTGATGATTTGAGATACCGCCCCGAGACCTATAAGCATATCTGGGAGGGGGCTTATCTTACAGCGGTTCAAGGCGCTTACTTTCAAAAAGAGATGTTGGCAGCCGAGCAGGAGGGGCGGATAGGGCGTGTTGCTCGTGACCCCTTGATGCAAATACGTGCTTTTTGGGACATTGGGGGAACAGGAGCCAAGGCAGATGCAACAGCGATATGGATAGCACAGTTTGTGGGGCGAGAAATAAGAGTGCTTGATTATTACGAAGCACAGGGACAGCCTTTATCGGAGCATATCGGCTGGTTGCGTCAAAATGGTTATGAGAAGGCACTGATGGTTCTCCCCCATGATGGTGCAACCAGAGATCGTGTGCACAATGTGAGTTTTGAGAGTGCCTTGAATGATGCGGGTTTTGAAACGCAGGTCATTCCTAATCAAGGAGCAGGTGCTGTTAAGATGCGTATAGAGGCGGTGCGGCGTATTTTACCGTCTGTTTGGTTCAATGAAGAGATGACGGTAGCAGGGCGCAAAGCACTGAATTGGTATCACGAGAAATGGGATGAGAAGCGGGGGATTGGTTTGGGGGCAGAGCATGATTGGTCGAGCCATGGGGCAGATGCCTTTGGTTTAATGTGCATTGTTTATGAAGCACCAAGCATTAAACCGCAACAAGAACGTTATCGCACTATGGAAAGAGAAGCGGCATCATGGATGGCATTCTAAGTCATAACTCTAAACAAACGACAGATTTTGATGAATATGAACTCTATAGGCGCTTAAAATCTTGGTATGTTGAAGATATTGAACACGTTAATGAATGGCGTGAACAGGCGCGTGAAGATTTTGATTTTTATAATGGTCGCCAATGGGCGGAAGAAGATCTTGCGGTTTTGAAGACACAACGCCGTCCTGTCATGACTTTTAACCGCATTGCACCCCTTGTGAATGCAATTGTTGGGGCAGAGCGTAATAATAAGCGCGAAGTACAGTTTCAACCACGGCAAGTAGGAGCAGCAATACCCAATGAATTGCTTACTGGAGCAGCAGAATGGTTTCGTGATGAGGCGGAGGCGGAATATGCCGATTCCGATGCTTTCAGGATATGGTTATTTGCGGTATGGGCTGGACAGATACACGGCTTGATTATGAAACAAATCCTGAAGGAACCCCCGCTGTTCAACGTTTAGATCCCTTAAAAATGGTTTGGGATGCCAATGCTGTAAGACCAAATCTCATTGACGCACAGCGTCTGTGGTATGTTGATCGTAAACCCATTGAAGATGCAAAAAATCTTTTTCCTGATGTGGCAGTTGAAGATCTTCATGCCGATTGGGCAATTGATAGTACAACCGCTTGTGAGGAGTATCATGTATCACTTGATGCCTATCATGAGGATTCCAATACTGCTTCATCATCAGAGTCACTTTCTGGAAAACGGTATGTGACACTTGTGGAATGCCGTTGGTTTGAATACGAAGCTTATTTCAAGGCGCCTGATCTTCAAACGGGACAGATGCGTAGTTATAGCAAACAGGAGTTTGAACAGCTTCAAAGGGTAATGCCACAACTAAAAGGGGTGTGTTTTAATAAAAAAGTGGTGAGACGCGCTTTTCTAGGACGACGTCTTTTAGCAAAGCCCGATAAGCCATTAGCACCTGATGGGCAACTTGGGTGGGAGTGTATCACGGGCACGCTGGATAAGCTTAAAAACCAGTTTTACGGGATTGTTCGCCCCGCAAAAGATCCACAAAAATGGTCAAATAAATATTTTAGCCAAGTGATGTATATCCTTAATAGCCAGTCTAAGGGCGGCTTGATGGCAGAACGAGGCGCTTTCGATGATGATCGCCAAGCGTTAGAAAGCTGGGCGCGAACGGATACAATTACTTGGGTTAAAAATGGCGCGCTTACAGGAGGGAAAATTCAACCAAAGCCAAGTGCACAATTTCCCAATGGATTTTTCCAGCTGTTTAATGAATCGCGTGAAGCGATAACGCATGTAACAGGGTTATCGGCTGAGTTTATCGGCACAAGAGAGGTTAATCAAGCCAATGTGCTGGAAAATACACGCCGGCAATCAACGCTTAATTTGCTTGCGGGGCTGTTTGATAATCTTAAGCTTTATCGGTGCAGACAGGGAAAGATTATCCTTTATCTTATTCAAAATTATCTTTCTGATGGGCGTTTGGTGCGTATTTCTGGACCAGAAAATGCGCAGTATGTACCCTTAACACGTGAAGCTGTCACAACGCTTGAGTATGACATTATTGTTGATGATTCACCGACAAGCCCCAATGAAAAAGAGAAAACTTTTGCGGCAATTACGCAGATGTTGCCTTTGCTTGGTGGGTTCTTAACACCGGAGATGATTCCAGATCTTTTAAAGCTTTCCCCACTACCGGCAACATTGGTAGCAAATTTAACGGCAAAGGCGCAGCAAGCACAACAAGAACAACAGCAACAGCAGATGATGCAACAAAGCCAAGGGGCGCAATTAACGCCAGAGCAACAAGCAAAGATTGCTGTTTTACAGCAGGAAGCGCAAGCAAAGAACACACTCTATCAACTTGATGCACAGCAGAAACAAGCGGCATTGCAGCAGAAAAATATCGAACTTTTTTTAAAACAAGAACAAGCGCGGATGCAGCTTGAGTTGCAACAGGCAAAAAATGAGATAGCGCAGCGTGATTTAGAACGCAAAGCTTTACAGGCACAGTTGGAACACTATCGAGTTTTGACAAAAAATATAATAGCACATTGAAGGGACAGAATATGGAAGAAGAGTTTACACCTGAAGAACAAGCAATTTATGACGAACATTTTGCCAGTGATAATGCTGTTGAGTTGGTCGAGCCAGAGCAAGTTGAAGAGGTGTTTGAATCAGAGGAAAGTTCTGAACAGCTACCTGTAGAAGCTCTTCAGGAGCAGCCAAGTTCTGATACAATAGAATCTGATAAATTAGAGCAAGAGCGGCAAGCACGCCAAAAGGCAGAACAAAGCGCCATTGAAGCGCGTGAATTGGCTATTGAACTTGCGCAAAAATATGCCGCAATGCAAGAAGAAATCACGCGCCGCCGTGAGGAAAATGTTCCCTCCCTAGAAGACGACCCAAAAGCACATGTTGCATGGCTTAGTCATAAGGTACAGGAACAACAGAAATTGCTTGATGAGTTTTCTCATATGAGAGAGAGCCAAGAGCGCATGAGTCAAGAGGAATATGAACGCCAAAAGTTAGGGGATTATTTCGAGGAATCCAAAGCGCAGGTACAAGATAAATATCCAGATTTAGACAGTATCACGGACTATCTCTATGAAAGAGCAGACAATGTTCTACAAGCGCAAGCAAGCCTTTATCCGCAATGGAAAGACCCTGTAGCACGGCAACAGCAAATTGGTGCTGAATTGCGCCAAATATGCCAGCAGTGTCAGAAAGCCGGTATAAATCCAATTGAGGTGCTGGTGCAAAAAGCGAAAGCTTTTGGCTATAGTGGAGCACCAGTTAAGGACGAAGTGGGAGCCCTTCAAGAGCGCTCTCAAGCAGCGCGGACGCTTACAGCGCGCGGCGGGCAAGTTCCAACAGGTGGTATGGATGTGAGAACGCTTTTTTCCATGCCGGAAGCAGAATTTGCAGCATGGGTTGAGAAAAATCCCAAAAAATTTGAACAAATTATGAGCAGAGCATGAAGATGTGCGCAATGGCGCGACAGAGAGAACCCAAGTGATTGTTATTGTTTGGGGGAGCCGCAAGGCGAGTTTTAAAACCAAGAAAGGCATTGATTGAAATGGCAGTAACAGAAGTAAAGCTCAATGACCCATTAGCCGTTGGCGTTTGGGCTAAGATGCTAAACACAGAGACCTCAAAAGCGTTGCCCATTGCACCGCTGATGGGGGAGAGCAAAAACAGCATTATCCAAGTGTTGGATGTGCTAGGAAAATCCGCTGGTGACTCCGTTACGAGTGGATTACGCGTCCAACTTATGGGGGATGGCGTTAGCGAGGGACAAACGCTAGAAGGCAATGAAGAAGCCCTCCAATTTATGAATGAAAAGGTGCGCATCAACGAGCTTACTCATGCTGTGCGCATCAAATATGAAGGCTCTATTGATCAACAACGTGTTCCCTTTAATTTGCGTAAAGAAGCAAAAGATGGGTTGGTTGATTGGTATGCAGACCGTTTAAGTATGATGTTTTTCATTCAGGCAGCAGGCTATACAGCACCATGGATGCATTTTGAAGGGCGTACCATAACGCTTAAACCGGTGCATTATGGTTTTAACGCGCCATCAGAGCCAAGCAAATTGCGCCTTATTCGCCCAGCCAAGAAAAAAACAGATGAAGAGCTTACAAAAGAGGATGTTTTTACATTAGATCTTATAGATAAAGCTGTTGAACGCGCTAAATTGGCAAATCCACGCTTGCGTCCGGTTCGTGTTGATGGAAAATCGGCTTATGTGATGTATCTCCACCCAATACAGGTAACTCAATTGCGTACCAATACACAAAATGGTCAATGGTTAGACATTACCAAGGCAGCTTATGATGGCTCTGGAGCTAAGAACCCAATTTTTAATGGTTCTTTGGGGATGTATAACGGTGTCATTTTGCGTGAAGCTGAACATGTCCCCAATGGTGTTAATTCAAAGACAGGGGAGCCTGTTCCCTCTGTTCGTCGTGCTGTTTTGCTTGGTGCACAAAGTATCATCATGGCTTATGGGCGCGTTGGTAATGGTGCAACAGGAGGTGATGATAAAAAGGGTGGTACACGTTATAAAATTGTTGAAGAATTATTTGATTATCAACGGGAATTTGGTTTGGCTGCTAAAACCATTATCGGCATGAAAAAGTCACGCTATACCTTGCCTCATTCTGATCAAGGGGGACAGGATTTTGGCACGATTGTTATCCCTTCTTTTGCTGAAATCAGCTGACAATTTTAATTTCATGAAAGGATAACAATGATGGCAAAAACATCACCAAATACAACGGAACCTGTTGAAACCGTGGAAAGCGTTGAACCTGTTGAAACCGTGGAAAGCGTTGGCATGATAGATGAGGGATTGCCACCTGTTTTGCAAGGACGCAACAACTCTACGCAGCAGATTAGTTTTTTACGCTCGCGTGTTAAATGTACAGATCAAGGGTTGATAACGAAAATTGGCGTTCTACCCCGAGGGGCTTTTATCAAAAGTATTACAGCTTATACTATGGAGGATTTTGAAGATGTAGCAGCTACATTTGGAAAAGAGCCTCATGGCAATGATTATGGAGATGTGGGGCTTACGCAATCTACCAATGGCAATGTGTATATACCCATGGAGGAACGAGATGTTCCGCTAGAGGCTGAAAATGCGATTTATATGACACGAGACAAGAAAAGCACCACAGGTGATGCTGAGGTGATTGTTGAGTTTTACACTAATCGTTAAAGGCTAGGGGGCGTTTATTGCTTGCGTCCCCCTCCCACACAAGATGCCCCAAGACATTTGGAAGAGAATCATATGACGATAATAGTACAGACAGGTGGTCCGATTGGAGACAAACAGACCATTGTTTCTCATGACAAAAATTTTATCCAGATGTTAAGCGATATTCAGGATGAAATAGATGATCAAACAGATGAGTATGTTGATCAAGTACAAAGGGCGATATTTTCGGCTATTCGCTTTTGTGAACGATTGCCTTTTTATTTCAATGAAAGCCGTGAAATTGTTTTTACCACTCTAAAGGGGAAAAGCCGTTATGGTGCAGAGGCACATCCCTCTATAACAGGGGCTGTTCGCATTGTTGATGCTTATATTTATGAAGATAATCACAGCAAAGCAAAGCTTTTGCAGGTAGATCCGCTTGTTATTGAGAATCTTGAGAATGATTGTAACAATGGTATGCCTACACGCTATGCTTATTTTGAACAAAAGCTTATTTTGTATCCAACACCAGAGCGTATCTATTCTATCAGGCTTATTCTTGATCCTATCAGAATAAAAGATATTGAGAGTGCACAAGAAGCGTCCATATGGTTTTTGGAAGCTTATGAATTGATCAAAACGCGTGCAAAATATGAAATTTATACCAATATTATTAAAGAACCGCAGATGGCAGCGGCTGCTTTTGCTATGTTTCAAGAGCAACTCGATGCGCTGCAAATTGAAACATCACGGCGCAAGAATTTATTAAAAATTCAACACACGGATTTCTGATGACCTTTATCCCTATTGCTGAGTATAGACCAGATGTTGCATTTATTAATAGTGGTTATTCCAGTGAGATCGTGAACGTTTTGCCTGCACCAAATTCATATATTCCGTTTCCCATTGTGGCGCCGGTTTCAGATCCTTTTCCGGATGTGATTTTGGGAGTCTATGCTGTGCGCTCATTGGGTGGTGTGCGCATCATTGTGGGCGCACCAACAAAGCTTTATGAATATGACAACAGCACGCGCGGCTGGAAAGACATTAGCAAGCCTCACACACAATATCACGCCAATGAGACTGCGCTTTGGTCTTTTGCCTCCTTTGGGGACCATATCATTGCTGTTAATAGCAATGACCCACCACAAATGCTTTCGTTGAAAACAGATGAAAAGTTTTGTGATTTGAGTGGTAATCCGCCGCGTGCTGGACTTGTGCGTGTGTGGGGTGATTTTGTTTGCCTGATGCAACTAACAGATAAGCCAAACCGTGTTCAGTGGTCTGGTTTGAATGATGCAACACATTGGACGGTTGGGGAGAAAAGTTGCGATTATCAAGATTTTCCTGATGGTGAATACGTTCAAGGGTCTACGGAATCAACAAATCCACTTATTTTTATGCGCTCCGCCATTTATCATGCAACCTTTGTACCAGGCTCTAAAATTATATTCAGTTTTGCAAAAATAAAAGACAAAATAGGTGCGAAAAGCAGCACAGCAATTGCAAGCCGTGGAGACTGTACTTTCTTTGTCTCTGATGATGGTTTTTATCAAATCAACAGTACTGGTGAAATGCTCCCTATTGGCTTTGGCAAAGTCGATAAAACTATCTTCACACTTTACAATAACTTTGCCATTGATGAGATGAGGGCATGTATTGATCCGGTCTATTCTCGTGTTTATTTTTCTATCAATGATAACACTGAAGGGATGCATATTTATGTTTATGATTGGCTTTTGCAAATATGGAGTGTCATTAAGGGGCAGAACCTTCTCTTATTTCCCCTTTTTGCAGCCGGTTATACATTAGAAGGCTTAGACGAAGTACAAGAGAGCTTGAAAGATTTACCAGCTTCTCTTGATAGTAAAATGTGGCAAAATGGTGCGCCTGTTTTGGGAGCCTTTACGCCAGACAACACATTTGGTTTTTTTGCAGGTCCTCCGATGGAAGCAGTTATTGCTTCACAAATTGTGGGGGATACGGGCAGGCAAATCAACCTGATGAGTGAGGCTTTTGTTCAAGCGGATACAACAAAAGGTTTTTTAAGTGTTGGGGCGGCATTTATCATTGACAACAAGAACCAATTAAATTGGGCTAAAGAGCGTTATGCCGGCTATAATATTGGGATGTATAATATCCGCTCACGGGCGCGTTATCACGCCTTGCGTCTGAGAATACCAGAAGGCACGCCATGGACACATATAACAGGCTTTGATGTAACGCTCAAACCCGCGGGCATAAGATGAGTTTTAAGATCTATAATACAGAAAAATGGAGCGCTAAACAAATGGCGCCCTATTTTGAGAATGTCATAAAATCGATAGCTTACTTTAATCAAAAATTTCCTGATGATTATAATACAGAGACCATTTTAAACGATATTTTGAAGGGAGAAAAAGTTCTTTGGATTATCGTTGATGCGCATGAAAACTTTATGGCGCATGTCACAACACAGTTACAGGAACTCGTCACTGGAGCATTAAGGGCGGTTATTGTCACGCTTGGTGGAAAGGGAGGAGCGCCCTTAACGAAGCTTATCACTCAGATTGAAGCTTATTACAAGGAAAAAGGGGCAAAAGAGCTTGTCATCATAGGCAGGCGAGGGTGGGAAAAATCTCTTAAAACGCATGGATATCTCGTTAATCTTTTAGAATATAGAAAGCAGCTTTAATATGGGAAAAAGTTCTAAACCAATCCAGAATACCCAAAACACGACGCAAACAAATGAACCCCCTGCATGGGCAAAAGGTATTTTTGAACACGCCGCTCAAGATGCCATGACTTTTTATAATCAAGGTAGCGGAAAATCCGTTTATGACGGGCAGCGAGTTGCGGGTTTAAGTGATCAAACAAAGAATGCGATTAATGGGCTTAGCAATAATACGCATAACTATGATAATAATTATTTAAATGGATTAGCTACAGGGCAAAATTCAACAAGCCAAAACTTAAAAAACATGGCTTCAGGGCAACAAATAGGCAATAACCCTTACTTTGATGAAGCGCTTCAAAACACATTAAATAAAGCAACAAATTCTATTAATAGTTCATTGGCAGGTGCTGGGCGTTATGGTTCTGGGGCGCATACAGGGGTTCTTGCTAACGAATTGGGGGGCATAGCAACACAAGCTTTATCACAGCAATATAACCAAGATGTCAACAACATGATGAATGCCAATGGTCTCATTGACCAAGCAAACCAAAATCAGTTGGCGGGCGCCAATAACTTCTTTCAAGGTCAAGGTCAGGCAAATCTTAATGCGTTGACGGGAGGGAGTGTGCTTGATGCCAATCATCAACGGCAATTGGATGAAGAGCGGCAAAAATGGGAGCAGCAGAACAATCTTGATTGGGACCAGTTAAGTAAGTTGCTCGCAGCTGGTGGGGCTGTTGCTGGAAATTATGGAACGCGAACAGGACAAATGACGACATTGACTCCGCAGCCAAAACCTAATCCGTGGGAGATTGTTGGAAATGTTGGAACTATCCTTGGTACTTTTGCTGGGCTTAGCGACTTCAGAGCGAAAGAAAATATCGTGCAAGTGGGGCAGCGAGATGGATACAAACTCTATGAATATAATTACAAAGGATACCCAGAGCGCTATCGCGGGGTGATGGCACAAGATGTTTTGAAGTTAAAGCCTGAAGCTGTTTTCTTGCATAAGGCGACAGGCTTTTTGCATGTGGATTATAGCAAGCTTGGCTTTGAGATAGAAAGGGTGCAGTGATGGAACAAGAAAACACAAATTCTCTTTTAAAGTTGTTTGATCCAAAATTTTTGCGTCCCTTGATGTATCAGGTCATGCCTCAATTGCCAAAGCATTTGTTCCAACAACTCTCTACCCCTCCAAGCGCGCCGTTGGAAGGACGATACAAGCCAAGTTTTTTAGAACGTGCTGCTTTTAGCACAAACCCTTTTGATGCGAGCAATGGGGCTGATACTCCACAAAAATTGAGTCCTACAGAGCTTATTCGCGGCTCTCAAGCAGGAGGAGGAGACGTTGGGAAAAAAACGCCAGCAGAATTGATTATGTCTACGGATGATTTAAAACGCCAAATGCCTCCCTTGCCGGATGTTTCAAAGGATACTGTTAAGATAAAGGATACTGTTAAGATACAAGAGGCACCAGAGCAACAAAAACATGACTTCTCAGAGCAGGGAGGCGTTACATCAATGATCCCTCAATCTCCACTTGTTGGGAACATTGATCAGTCTAGTGGGGATGAAGCTGGGCGACAGCAAAAAGATGTGATGGATTATATTACAGAGATCAACAACAGATCTATGGCAGAGAATCCGCAGGAGAGCAGCCCTATCAATGAAGAAAAACTTTCTCATATGCCTATTCAAGAAGAAGAACATTTAAAAGCAAATGCTAAGCCCGAACAGGCAACCGATTATGTAAACGCAGTTGGAAATTTTATTCATAAAGATGCAGACCCAAGTAGCTTATGGGAGCGTTTTAGAAAATCAGAATTTTCCGAGCATTTAATGGATTTTTTTGCAGGGTTAGCATCAGGAAAAACACCGCAAGAAAGTTTTTCAAATGCGGCGCTTGTTATGCGGCAGGGCAATAATGTACGTGCTCAAAATAGACCAATTTTTGAGTTTTTACGCTCTAAAGGATATAGTGATAAAGACGCACAAGCACTCATGCAATATCCAGATCTTGCCATGAAAGTTATAGGCAACACGTTAAGCCCGCAAGAAGGCTATAGAACGTTGACAGCGGCAGAAAAGGCAGAGCAGGGATTGCCTGAGGATATGGCTTTCCAAGTCTCAACAAGCACAGGGAAAATTATATCTGTCCAAGGGGGACAGCGTTCCACTGCTTCTGGATTAGGAGGGAATACTGATGGCATGCTATCAAAGCCTGAAGCAGGTTATATGTATATTAAGGATAAAAATGCACTTGGTGGCATACGTGCGGTGCCAATTGCAGGCAGTGGTGCAGAACATAAATTAATTCAAGAACAGAAGGAGGAGGAGCGTAAAAACCAACAAACACAAATGCAAATTCTGGAAACAGCAGACAGGTCAAATCGTATACTCTCGGCATCTAAAGAATTGCTAAAAATTGTTGAGGAACACCCGCATGTTGTTGGTTTCACGGGTTCTATAGAGTCATTCATACCTGGTTTTAAGGCAAAAGATTTTGGGCATATGCTTGATTCATTAAAGGCGAATATTGGGATTGATGC
This sequence comes from Bartonella sp. MM73XJBT, assembly GCF_028618465.1. NCBI lineage: Bacteria > Pseudomonadati > Pseudomonadota > Alphaproteobacteria > Hyphomicrobiales > Bartonellaceae > Bartonella > Bartonella sp. MM73XJBT. The sequence continues at coordinate 19,992 of NZ_JAQISY010000018.1, forward strand.
CTTGAGAAAAGCAAAAGCATTTTCACCAAATGGCGCATCTGGCTTTGGGAACTTGTCTAATATGGAATTGCAAACCTTGCAAAACTCTGTAGCGGCACTGTATCAAAACCTTTCCGCAGAGCAAATGAAGAAATCTTTAAAAACAGTTATTGACACTTTCAATAAATCCAATGCAGCAACCCGCGCAATTCTTTTTGGTGGTGCAGATGCAACAAGCGAGCTCGTTCGAGCCGCCTATGGGGAAGATGCTTATAAAGGAAATAAGAGGAATCATGCACAGTCAAATGATCCACTAGAAAAACAGATAGAAGCATTACCGGAAGGTGTATTGTTTATTGATAGTGACGGGCGCATTAAGGAGAAACAAACCAATGGCTGAAGTAATTCCTCCTCTTATTAATCGTAAAAACACAAGAGTCATTGGGCATATAAGTGACTATACACCAGAACAACTTCAAGAGCTTTTCGCGAAGAATAAGGAAAGGCTAAGGGGTTCTTTTGCAGAAAATAATGCGATCACAGCAGAAGATGATCCACATCCAAGTGCAGCGGGTGCTTTTGGATGGGGTGCTCTTCATGGGTTAACCCTAGGCTATGATGATGAAGCAGCAGGGTTGGCATCAGCACTTTGGGAGGGGTTGTGGAATGGAACAGATGAGGCAGTCAAAAAATATAATGAAGTAACAAAGCGATGGCGTGATTATCAAAGAGCGGCGAACCGAGATCATTTTTATTTATCTCTTGCTGGGAATTTAACAGGTGCTGCGGCACCCATAATTGCTTCTGCGCTCTTTCCTCCTGCGGGAGGGGCTGCTGCTGCGGCGGCGGCTCGTGCGGCAATTGGGGCTGATGTTGTCTTGGGAAGCAGAGCGGGTGTTGCAGGAGCACAAATAACCAGTAAAGCTTTAGCAGCAGGAGAAAGGGCTTTACAATCTGCTCTAGCAGGGGGGGCAGAACGAACAGCGGCAAAGGCGGCAGGTGAAGCAGCAATGAAAGTCGCTGCAAGCAAAGAGGCGGCAAAATTTAGCTTGGGGCGTGCGGTAAAAACTGGAGCCATTTATGGAGGGATAGCAGGCAGTGGTGAGGGTGAGGGGCTTGGAGATACTTTAGTGTCTGCTGGATTTGGTGCAGGGTTAGGTGCTGCAACGCCATTTGTTGCAAGTGGGGTATCCAAAGTAACACCTTTTGCGACAAGATCACTTAAAAAAACGCCTGCTATTGTGAAAAAAACACCTGAGGCTCTCAAAAACACAGTTGGAAAATTGTTTGGTAAAACTGAACCAGTAACACAAGGTGTAGAAAAAGAGGCATTTCAGATAAGCGATAGAGCGCTTAGGGATGTAAGCCAAACTTTAGGGGATGAAGGTGTTGATAAGCTTGAGAGAGCATTAAAACAGCGTGGTCCTGATTCAATGATTATTGATCTTCATGATGGTCTTGCTACGAGAGCTTTTAAGGCGGCAAAAAAAGATCACGATACCTATTCACTCATAAGTAATCGTTTGAATGAAAGACAATATGCCAGTGATAAGCGAGTAAGTGATGCCTTGACAGAGGTGTTGGGTCCAAAGGTCGATACGCTCAATTTAAAAGAAGAAATTATTAAGCAAGCACAGAAAAAGGCTGAACCATTTTATGAGAGGGCAAAAGCTTCTCCCATTTCAAATGCTGTTCGTGAAGATTTATCGCGCTTGCAAGAAACCCCCGCATTCCAAAAAGCATACAAAAAAGCAATTGCACAAATGCCAAATGAAGCGGATGCAACAGTTATAGGGAGCAATGGATATCCAAAGCTGAATATGCGAATTTTACATAAGATGAAAGAGGTTTTGGATGATCAAATTAATTCTGCACGTATCAAAGGAAAATGGGGATATGCTCGAGATTTGACTGATTTCAAACAACGCATTCTGGACATTTTGGATACGTCATCTCCAGATTATGCGAAGGCACGGAAAATTTATTATGACGAGCGTACTATCGGTGATGCCCTCGAGCAAGGAGAGCAAGCACTGAAGAAGAGCGTTAATCTTGATACAATCAACAGCCAACTTTCAGATTTGGGGTTAATGGAAAAAGAGGCTTTTCAAAAAGGTGTACGGTCACAAATAGAAACTGCGGCAGGCAATGCACAGAATTTTGAACACAGTCTTTTGAGTTTGTTTGACACAAAAAATGGTCAAGAAAAATTGCAGCGTATTTTTGGTGAGGATAAAGCTAAGCAACTTATGAAAATGTTGCGACCGGAAGTGGAAAGAACAAAGCTTTTTGCACGATTGCCAAACCATATAGGTGAAGTGGAAGAGAGGGGGGCACAACAGACTATGGGTATAGGAAAGATTGCTTTCATCAAGGCAGTTGTAAAAAATTTCTTAGAGAAATTTGGACGCAAATTCTCAAGCGTCCATAAAGATACTGAGAGAGATATTGCAGCGCTTATAACAGCGCGGGAAAAAGGAGACTTTGGGTTAGCAAGAGAAAAAGCCGTTGAATTAATTAAGAAGTTTCATGAAGCAGAAAAGAAACGCTTAATAACCAAAGAAGACCACACAAAATTCTTCAATTTTATTGGCATTCTTTTGAATAGCAGTGCTGATAGAACGGTTATAAACTAATGATCAATTTTCATCCCAATGTAAAGCGTGCTATCTCACAGGCAGCACAAAAATATGGTTTGCCAGAAAGCTTTCTTGAACGTGTTGCTATGATAGAAAGTAATGGTAATCCAAATGCAAGAAATAAGAACAGCAGTGCGGGAGGGCTGTATCAATTTCTCGATTCAACAGCAAAACACTATCAACTCAATAACAAGTTTGATCCCTTTCAAGCAACCGATGCTATGGCACGGTTAACGAAGGATAATACGCGTTATTTAGCAACAGCATTAGGCAGAAAGCCATCAGAGGCAGAGCTTTATCTTGCACATCAACAAGGACCAGCAGGGGCAGTAAAACTTATAAAAAATCCACATATTCCAGCAAGCCAGCTTTTAGGTCGACAGGCAGTCACACTCAATGGTGGCGATATGGAAGCTACAGCAGGGGATTTTATGAATCATGTTTATGGGCTTTACAATAAAACGGGAGATGCTTTGAAGAGAACGATACAGCAAAACCAAAGCAATGGACAAGCAGCACCAAACGAGATGGGTCCTTTGCGTGGGTTTGAGAGGCTTCAAAAGACACTTCAAGGTAATCAGGTGGGTCAAGGTGATCAAGGGGGCAACCAATTAATGGCATATGACACGCCATTTCCAAACAGAATGATGGCACCTGAAAGCAGAGACAATTTAACAGGACAGGTTATGGAAACCACACCATTACAAGCACAAGGTATTGATGCAGGTGCTCTTAAAAAGGGCTTTTCCGGCTTGCTTCATTTAATGAGAGAGAATGGAGAACGACAAAAACAGCAGGCACAGATGGTACAGCAACAAATGTTGCAGCAACCAGTCATGGCGGGTTTCTCACAATCGACTGGGCGCCCGACAGATTTAACACCTCTCATTGATCCCTCTAGGCGGCAATCTGTTGGTTCCTATGGGCGGCAAAAAGAAGAGCAATTGCGCCAAGAGCTATTAAGAAGAACGGGGGCTTATCATGTCTGATATTTATGACTGGTCACTCACAGCTGATCAAAATGCCAATTCCGATAGTATCATTAATTGGGCAGAAGGGCAGCCGCCTAGTTCTGTTAATGATAGTGCGCGGGTCATGATGCAGCGTATACGTGAATATCTTGCCGATAATGGTGGTTCTCTTGACTCAAAGTTTATTGTGAATGCAAAGGAACAAACAACATCAATTACGTTGACGACGGTGTCGCCAATAGCAAAATATAAAAACGATATCATTATCCGCTTTAAGGCGCGTGGTATAAATATTGGTACAACAACAATAAACATGAATAGTATGGGAGCAAAGCCACTCTATAAAGCTACCAATACGGGGATAGTGCCATTGATAGGCGGTGAGTTACAAAAAGGGGGTATTTATGAAATTGTCTATAATGATGGCGCATCAACAAAAGATCTTGATGGCTGGTATCTTTTAAATCCTACCCCCATTCCACCACCAAAGGTCGAAACCTTTCCTTGCGGGTTTATTGCGACCTTTGCTATGCAAGAAGTGCCAAACGGTTGGCTTTTATGTGATGGTGCTACATATGAACGCAAAGATTATCCGCAATTATTCAAGGCGATAGGGGATAAATGGGGAAAAGACAGCAATACAACCTTTAAAGTTCCAGATTTTAGAGGAGTGTTTTTGCGCGGCTTTGACAATGGTCGCGGTTTAGACAGAAGTAGAAAATTTGCCGATATACAGCAAGATAGCCTTAAATCGCATACACATGCTTGTAGTGTTGAATCGGCGGGGCAGCACGCACATGAGTTTCAGTATGCTGGAGTTGGATGGAGCGCCAATGATATTGGCAGAAGGAACCCCAGTTATCACTATCAAACCCTTACAGGGATAACACAACCTGCTGGAGTGCATACGCATAAGGTAACACTTTCTTCAACGGGCGAGGCAGAAACGCGCCCTGTTAATACTACGGTTGTTTATGCCATAAAATCATAAGGTTTTCAGATGATCAATAATCCGTCTGCTATTGATGATATTGCGGACGCGGAGCAAATCCGCGTCCTTTTTTATGCAAGCAATAGAATGGTTCATGCGCCATTGAATAAGGTGCTTGATCTCGTCAAAAGCGACATACATCATGATCTTTTAAGCGCTTTGGCAGAGTATCAAGAAGCGACAGATCAACGCATAGAGACCATGCAAAAACTTATTGATGAATTACAGTCTCTCATCCCCAAAAATTTCAAAAACAGACTTACTAAGGAATGAACCGCGATGCCATTACCCTATCATACGCATATCTTTAAGCTTGAACCAGCAACAAAGAAAGAAGTCAAAGAAGGTGTTTTAGATAGTAAGGCTCTTGCACCTGTTTCAGTGGGGAGTGCAGCAGCTTATGAGGTAGAATATTTTGCAACTGCTGCTCAAGGGAAAAAGGCTGATGATGCTGTTGCAAAGAGAGATATTGGAGCTCTTGCTTACAAAGATAAGGTCACAATCCACGATATTGAAGCAAGTGGTGAAGCTCATGAGAATGCGATTTTATCAGGCGCTGGCTGGGTAAAAATATCGCCTTTAGGGATTGGCGATATGAAGGCTGCGACATATGACCCCGACAATGTGGGATCAAATGCATTTTCTATGGAAAATATGCACGAGGGTCCTACCAAAAAGATCTTAACCACAGAGGAAAGATCAAAGCTACGATGGTTAAGCCCTAGCCAACCCACAATAGAAAAGTGGCATAAGGGAATTGAAGGCGTTTATTATCCCATATCTCCGGCAGATCTCAAAAATACTATTAGCTATTTCGTAGCATCAAAGTCTTTTGGTATGTCAAAATCAGTTTATGATCCAGATACAATAGAAAAAGATGCCTTTGATATGGATAATATGAAAGAGGGAAATAAGCATCTTATCTTAACGTCTCAAGAACGTACACAGATTGCTAAAATTGATAAAGTTGAAGACGATGTAAAACAAGGGCTTCATGTTGCAAGTGAAGCAAAGAGTGTTGCGAGTGTTGCATTAAGTACAGCAAAAGATGCGCAAAAAACAGGAGATAGGGCACAAGCTGTAGCAAGTGTTGCACAAGAAACAGCGAATAAAGCACAAAATACAGTTCAAGAGTGTTTCAGTGTTGCAGGCAAAGCGAAAGAGGTAGCAGAGAATGCATTCAATACAGCGAATGTTGCAAAAACGAATGCTACGGATGCAAAAGCTATTGCTATCACTGCGCAAACAGCAGCCGATAAAGCGCAAGATACAGCACGCAGTGTACAGCAAAAAGTTGATCTCATTCAACCTCTTGCCAAAAAAGACTGGATTGATGGCACAAAGACAGTGGATGCACTTATCTCACCAGCCAAACTGATGGCTTCAATTAAAGCAAATAGTAGCAATAGCAGCGGTGCTGGTAACGGCAATAATGGTGGCGGGGTTAGAAAACCTGTTGAAATTCTGATGACAGAAAGCGGAGATATTCCATTGCCTGATGGTATTACTGCTGAGACCGATATCGAAGTATGGGCTTGGGGCGGTGGAGGTGGTGGTGTTAAAGATGGCGGCGGCGGCGGCGGTCAATGCGTGCATCTTAAAATGAAAGGTTCTGATTTAGATAAATTAAAAACAGCTTACATTGGTCGTGGTGGTAAAGGCAATGACAGTAATGTTTTGTGCAATGGTGGTAGAACAATGATCAAAGGACTTGTTACTGCAGAAGGAGGATATTCCGTCTCCATGATTTTTGTTAACTTTGGAGGGAAAGGCGGTGATGGAGGAGGAAACAGAGGGGGCACCAGTGGTGAGAGCTTTATTTTTTCTGGTGGTAATGGTGGCGGGAGTGGGGTCGACGGCAAGAGAGCAGGTACCGGAGGAAGTTCTTTTCTTGGCGGCGGCGGAGGTGGTGGTGGTCAATGCAAGGGTTCTATCATGGGGCAGGGTGGTGAGAGTTACAAAGGCGGTAACGGTGGTAGAGGTGGTAAAGAATGTGGCGGCGGCGGCGGCGGATATTTTGATGGGAAACACGGAGGCGACAAAATTGGCGGCGACGGCGGTGACGGAGCAGTACTCATAAAGGTATATTTATAAGGTGAATTGAACAATGGCACGGAAAATAAGTAAAGACTGTTTATATTGTTTAAAAAAGTGGGAAGGTTTGCGCTTGCAGGCTTATCAAGATGCTTCTGGCGTATGGACGATTGGTTATGGTCATACGAAAAAAGCCGGTAAACCAACAGTTATTGAGGGCATGGTGATTACGGAAAAAAAAGCCGAAACCATGCTTTTAGCAGATTTGCAGCAATATGAGAGGGCGGTAGAAAAAGCAGTTTGTGTGAATTTAAGCGATGAACAGTTCGGCGCTCTTGTTTCCTTTTGTTATAATGTGGGTATTGCAGCTTTCCAAAGCTCTACATTGCTTAAAAGGCTTAATCGGGGGGATTATGAAGCAGTTCCCTTCGAATTACAAAAATGGACCAAAGCGGGTGGAAAATGTTTACAAGGTCTCGTACACAGGCGTGTAGCAGAGGCAGGGCTATGGGCGAAAGGGGCTTATGTTTCTTCTAATTACCAAACAGTAGAAACGAAACAACCAACAGGGTTTCTCAAAGCAGAAGCATTGGCACCGATTATTGGTTCTTTCTCAGGTCTTGGTGGGTTTTTAGCGGGCAATGGACCAATCCAATGGGCTTTAGCCGCCATTATGGTTTTAGCGGCATGTACTGGCATTTTCTTTGTTGCTAAACGCTTTCAGGAGCACCGCCTATGATCTTATGGATGAAAAGAAACTTGATGCTAACAGGTGCGGCTTTAGCCGCTTTTTTTATTGCCTTAGCAAGAGCTTTTACCCTTGGAAAAAAGGTTGAACAGCAAAAGCAAACAGAAAGTGCTTTAAAGGTAGCAACAGCACGGCTTGAGGTAGAAAATGAAATTAACAAAAAAAGTGATGCTGATGTGCGTGCTGCTCTCTCTCACTGGTTGCGCGACAAATAAATATGCTTCTTCTTGTGTTGGTTGGTTACCTATTTATTTAAGCCGACAAGACCTGAACACCATTAGCTCAAACTTAGCAAGAGAGATCTTAAAGCATAATGAGCAAGGTGAACGCTTGTGTGGGTGGAAACATGGTTAGAAAAAAAACGACAAAACACACAAAGCTTACAGAAGCAGAAAAAGAAATGCTTCAAGAAATGATCATCACCTATCAAAGCGTGAAAATGATGTCACGCTTGATGAAATGGATAGCGTTTTTTATCTTTTTGTTGATCCTTGATTTTGCACGCCTCATGGATGCGCTAGATAATGTCATTGCACATTTAAAGCAGTGGTTTTCAAAGAATTAGTTTCACTAAATCTATCCTTAAAATATGAAAAAATGATTAGGCTTGCAAAAGCTTGAGAGAATGGACTTCGCTTATGAAAGAAGAAAGTTTTACACACACATTGTTTGCGTGGATGGGTGGTAAACATCATCTACGTAAGAAAATTATACCGATTTTAAATAGCATTGACCATGAAACATACGTTGAACCGTTTTTAGGTTCAGGTGTTATTTTCCTAAACAAAAGACCAACGAAATATTCAGTTATTAATGATCTAAATGGAGAAATCACGAATCTGTTTCAATGTGTTCAAAACCATTTTGATGATCTAGCCAAACGACTAGAATGGTTTGTTTGTTCAAGACAGTTGTTTTTTGAACTTGCATCTATTGCCCCAGAGAGCCTCACCAAAATTGAAAGAGCCGCACGCTTTTTGTTTCTCCAACGTTGTGTCATGTATGGGAAAGAAGATTACTATTCTTTTAGCTTTGTAGGAAAAAAAACGGTAAGCTTTAATCCGGACAAACTTTTAGCAAGGATGAAACGTGTTAGGAAAAAACTTCTTGATACCACTATCTTAAATTTATCGTGGGAACGGGTTGTTGAACTTTTTGATGCGCCCAACAGTTTATTTTATTTAGACCCGCCTTATCTTGTAAAGAAGAAGCGTTATAGTTCTGGGAATTTTGTTGAAGATGATTTTGTGAGTATGGCAAAAGTTCTCAAAGGCATCCAAGGTAAGTTTGTCTTGAGTCTAAATGATTGTGATGCAGTTCGAGAGATCTTTAAAGATTTTGACTTTTTAGAAGTTGATACCGTTTGGACGGCGGGTATGGCAAAAAAAACACCTCGAAAAGAAGTGCTGATTCGTAATAATTGAGGAAAGTTTGAAAAAGATTTGTTAGAATCAGCAGAAATATTTCTTCTCTAATAGGACTTTTTATATGCTTACATCATTTGGCAAAATGTTACGCAAACTTCGTATTGATCACTCTGAACGCCTTTTAGATATGGCTGAGAAATTAGATGTATCCGTATCATTTTTGTCTTCTGTTGAGATTGGCAAAAAATCTGTACCCGTTGGCATGGAAGAAAAGATCATTAAGCTCTACGCTTTAAATCAAGATATAGCTTTTCTTTTAAGAAAAGAGGCTGACTCTTGCCGTAAGAATTTTACAATAAAACCTTCTGATTCATTTGGGCGTGAAGTTGTTGGCATGTTTGTTAGAACTTTAGAAAATTTTTCACAACAGGATTTGACAGAATTTAAAAAATTATTGGAAAAAGTGGACAAAAAAGAAAGTACTTTTTAGGGATTGTAGTTTGACAGTAGGTTTTATACTAAGTGGGAAAAGGTGGGATTAGGTAGGAATACGTGGTAATTTGTTGTTTTTATGTACAATTTTTACCATTAAATGCGCGTTTTGTAAAATTGTATTTTGACACCTAAAATTGCGAAAATTACCGAAAATCAGAAAAAAGTGCGTTTTCATGGTAAAAATGAGAGAAGGCTTTGAAAGGTCTTTGAAAACCCTTTGAAAAATTTTGAAAAGTCTGTGAAAGCCCAGAAAACCGCCTTTGAAGACCCTTTGAAAAAAATCCGATAAAATGTGAAGCGCATTGCAAAATCAGCCAAAAATAACCAAAAAAGCAAAAAAGATTTCCATATATGCGTGGAAATCTCAAAAATTGGATAATAAAACATTATTTATCAATGTATTATATTAAATTCTTAATGTAAAAAGATTTCCACTTTCATTTTTCTTTTTAAAGGAGCATTAAGCCGTATTTTGTGTAGTTTCTAGATGTGCTCTTTCAGCTTCTATTTGACGCTTTAAATGAATTTTAAGAAGAGAGAAAGTCGCTTCGACTTCTTCGCTATCGTTGATGTCTTGAACAAGCTCTTGCAGTTTTTTATAAAGTTCCGCCGCGAGTTCCGCTATATCTTCGGGGGGGAGTTTAATTTTTGCATCGCGATAGGTTGTATAAGCTATGCGACCAAGTTTTTTCATGAGACCAGCAGGAATGGTAGGAGGAGAGATATTGAAAGACCTAGCCATCATCATGTCTATAAACATTGCATCTTCACCGGTCAAAAGCCAATTCAGGTTTACTCCAAATTTTTCTTTATATGCTGATAAAACCGTTGCATCTGGAGTTCTATCACCGCGTTCGTAATTTCCAAGCCCTTGAATACTGATACCAATTTTAAGAGAAAATATATCACGAGATAAGCCCACAAGCTTTCTAACTTCTGTGAGTCGTTTTGCTAATGCAGTTTTGGGCTCATTTTTTTGTCGTTTCATATCACAAATGTTTACAAACGGGGTTGACTAATATCCCATTTGTAGATATACCTTTAATTACCGCCCGATATAGAGGGCGTTTATTATACAATTAACCCCACAAAAAACGGATGGTTTGAGCATCCGTTTGAAGCAGGAGCGAAAGTTATGACAACCACACAAACATGCATTCAAGTATGGGATCGCCATAGTATTTTAGCTGAGCTACGCCGCCGTAATATGACCTTGGCGGAGCTCGCGAAAGCTTATCAACTCTCCTCATCCAGTGTTCAACACATTTGGACACGGTCTAACGAGAAAGCCGAACGCGCCATTGCCGATTTTATCGGTTTGCCCGTCGAGCAGGTTTTTAGCGACCGCTACCCCAAAAGTCGCCGTCGCATTTTTAAAGCAGCAAAACATGCCAATACAGATTCGGGTGCGCATTCTGCTTTGCGCGGTAATGCTGCTTGAGCTTTAGGCTCTGCGTGTTAGCGCATTTGCCATGTATTTAGATACCATAAGATAAAAAGGTTTATCAATGTCTAAAGATCAATACGAAATAGACAAGAAAAATTGCACAGAGTTGCCTTATCAAGCAGCCGATTGGATGGGTTGGTTTTGGCGATTAGGGGGTGGTCATATTGTTTTTATAGGGGTTGGTTATGGTTGCTGCTTGTAATTTATGGACCCCAGATGTCAGAAAAGAAATTTTTAATCCGTATTCGGAAGCTGAACGGTTGCACATTATGGTGACTTGTTCTTTTAAGGCGGTGAGTGGTGGATTTCGGCATTTGCCAATCCGGTATATTATTGACCCTCCGCATGGCTTATTTGATGCGGCGTTAGCACGACAGATTGTTATTCATATTTTGCATTATCAGTTTGAGGTGCCACGGCGGCGTATTGTTGCCATGCAAGTACGGCAGCAGACTGCTATCTTTCTTGCTTTGCAAGTGATTAATCGGCGTTTGGAAGAGCCTGTATTTGCTAGAGCCTATCGAAGATGGGCAGGGCGTGCGA
>NZ_JAQISY010000019.1:0-25284 GCF_028618465.1 Bartonella sp. MM73XJBT
TGATGTATCAGATCCAGAGAGAGTAGAATTAGGACTCGTAGACGAAGAAGTTATGGAATCAGATCGCACAGAAGAAGATTCTGCAGGTGTGGACGACGTGGATATAGAAGCCGTGGAAGAAGTTTCAACTGAAACAGACGGTGCAGATGGAGGTCCCACAGGTAGAGTGGCAACCACCAGATCAGGCACCTCCGTTGTAGCTTCAGGAGAAGGATTTCCAACCAAAACAGATGAAACCGCAGATGTAGAGCCTTCAGGAAGAGACTCAATCGCCTTAGATGGCACAGGCGTAGTATCTACAGGAGAAGATGTAGATGAAACAGGAGTAGACTTAGAATTCGCAGATGAAGAATTTACTGGTTCAGATGATCCAGACGGAGAAACTGCTGATGTATCAGATCCAGAGAGAGTAGAATTAGGACTCGTAGACGAAGAAGTTATGGAATCAGATCGCACAGAAGAAGATTCTGCAGGTGTGGACGACGTGGATATAGAAGCCGTGGAAGAAGTTTCAACTGAAACAGACGGTGCAGATGGAGGTCCCACAGGTAGAGTGGCAACCACCAGATCAGGCACCTCCGTTGTAGCTTCAGGAGAAGGATTTCCAACCAAAACAGATGAAACCGCAGATGTAGAACCTTCAGGAAGAGACTCAATCGCCTTAGATGGCACAGGCGTAGTATCTACAGGAGAAGATGTAGATGAAACAGGAGTAGACGTAGAATTTGCAGGTGAAGGATTTACTGGATAAGATGACTCAGATGGAGAAGACCGTGAGGGGTCAGATCTAGAGAGAGTAGAATTAGAACCTTTAATCGAAATTTTTGTAGGAACAAGTCGCATAGAAGGAGATTTAGCTAAAACATCAGAAGTAGATGATACAAAAGTCTCAGATAGAGAATTTACTTGTTCAGATGCCTCAGATGGAGAAGATCCTGATATTTCAGATTCAGAGAAAGTAGAATTAGGATCTGTAGCCGAAGAAGTTACGGTATCAGATCCCGCAGTAGAAGTTTCTGCAGGTGCAGACGACGTGGGTATAGATGAGACAGGAGTAGACGTAGAATCTACAGAAGAGGATATAGGTAAAACAGATGTAGTCTTAGAATTCGCAGGTAGAGGATCTACTAGATCAGATACCTCAGATAGAGAAGGTGTTGATGTGTCAGATTTCGAGAGAGTAGGATTAGAACCTGTAATCGAAATTTTTGTGGAAACAAGCTGCACAGAAGAAGATTTAGCTGAAACATTAGAAGTAGACAATACAGGCGTCTCAGATAAAGAGGATGAGGATAACTCCGATGTAACAGACTCAGATGAGGACGTAAAACTCGTAGGCAGAGAATTTTCTTGATCAGATGGCATCGGTGTAGATTCTATAGTTGAAGGTTCAACTGGAACAGATGATGGAGCCTCCGTAGGAGTAGATATTGGCATAGGCACAACAGAAGGAGGTTGTGTGACAGACGCTTCAGAAAAAGGAGGTGTAGATTCTATAGGGGAAGATTCCGCTGGAACAGAGGGAGATATTTGTAAAACAGGCGTAGTTTCAACTATAGAATTCTCATGAACAGATTCTACAGTTGGCTCAATAGAAGGAGATGATATGGACTCTTCGAGCAAAGGATCAACAGACTTAGACGGTACAGATGAAGTAGGAGCTAATGTGTCAGATTCAGAGGGAAGAGAAACAGATTCAGCAGAATCTATCTTAGGGTCAAGATAAACAGCTTCGAGACGAAAATCCCAAAAGTCTCCTCTCCCTGCAACTAATCTATTTCGGGTATCGGCTTTCCCAAGAGAAGAACCTGGACCATAGGCACGAAGATGATATTGATAAGGCAACCCATTGATTGCAATATAACTAGGAGAGAATTGAAATGAATTCTCCTGTGCAGTCCCAGAAACTTGAACAAGTGAAACACTACTGCTTCCTTTACCGCTTACTTTCTTTTCTGAAGTTTTGGAAAAATTTTCCATCACAAGTAATGTAGCGCCAAAAACACCACCATCGATCAAAATACGATCGGTTTTTTGAGAATCAAATAAGCCATCATTATTCACAAAAGTACTCATCTTAATCTGAGCATTACCCTCCGCACTATATGCTTTCTGGTATGCAAGATTACCGATATGTAATGTTTGATAACCGCTGGATGCATCCCGATTGAAAACAATAGTACTGTCAGAAAGACTCACATATGAAATATAGGAATCTATAAAATCAGTTTCTTGTAAATCTTCATGTTTTCTTTTTGTTAGAAACCATGTTGAGTTATGAGTTAACTGTAAATTAGCCCTAGCCGTCTTCCCTACATATATACCTCCATTAAGTGAAGAAGAGTGAGCTTTAATAGACATAAAGGAGTTATTTTCAGCTTTTAACAACAAATCACCAGAAATCGTTGTACCTTCTGATAACTCAAGAGAACCGCTAACTCCAATACCACCCTGCCCAGTAGCATAAATAGCCGTACCAGATGGAACTGTAAGAGTGGTCTTTTTTAAATGAACAGACGCCGTTCCCGCAGTAATCCTTGGCTGTTTTGAAATAGCATTTTGTCCGTAATATGTAGCTACTACGTTTGGATCTAATAGATTAAAATATAAACCATAAACTCCCTTTCCCTGCACAGAAACATTTGAGTTCTCAATCACAATGTTTGTCTTCTTTAAAATACCTGATAAAGCATCCTCTTGAAGAAGCTGGCCTCTACTATTTACATAACCTGAAAAATTGTTAATCAAGAAACCATGCATATGATCAAATTGAATAGAACTGTCCTTCAAATGAACATAACCACCTTGATAGATATTAAAAGCTTCTAGCAATTTATCGACATTTTTATCATTAACTACAATCGTGTATTTCTTCCCTTTTCCCTTAATGACGCTCTTATCAATAAGATATTTTGCCCCACCCTGAGTTGAGAATGCACCCAAACCATTTATAAGACCAACTTCTTTTACATCTAAATCATCTGAAGTAATCGCAATATTTACACCATCTAAAGAAATATCTGTTTCTTTTCCTTCTGCACAAACAACTTGCACTACTCCCTCAATCTTTCCTCCATTCATTATAACGTGCCCATTCTGAGCACGAAAACCGGATATATTCTGAAAATATGCATTTTTTAGAATAAACTTTGCACCATCTTTTACATATCCACCATATGATAATATTTGCTTTGGTACAACACCCTTAACGATTGTGTTTACATAAGTAAGACTAGTTCCTGCTTTGTCTACAAGCACATCCGCAACAAACGCATCTGACGAAACAGATGGATCTTGAGCAGTGGGGGATATATAATAAGTTGTAGAACCTATGCTAGTATTACCTTTAGAATATCCATACGTGCTCTTCATTACATTACAGGAAGTTCGCAAATAATTAGAATTCGCATTAGCATGTACGACTGATATAAAACACACAACCGGGGCTGTAAAAGTAAATAAAAACTTATAATCCCTCAATATATTAACTATAAACATTATCAATTTTCCCCTTCTCCCCCCCTTTATTAAAACAAAATAATACCTTTCATAACAATAAGTTAAACACGAGCAGAGCAAAAAACATAACGCTTCAAAAACCGTTTTATTTTCATAGTAAACCCTATACTCATGTAAAACTTATCGTGTATTTTTTAGGTCTCTAAAAATGATAGCGAAGACCGCCAGAAAAACGTGCTCCTGAGAAACCAGCTTTGCTAAGCTTATGCTGATAGGTTACATCTCCAAGCAAGGCAAACTTCGAAGATAATTGCGCATTAAAACCAAGTCCTGCTTCTAACGACGAACCAAAAGCTCCCAACTGGAATTTATCTCCAAAATGCACAAATTGTTTCTCTCCAAAACAATGAGTGAAATGCAGCTTTCCATTAAACGATACAACGCTCCCCGTTTGAGAGACAGCAAGTGCTTTACTTAAACGCCCACCAACGCGCATCACCCACTGATTAGGTTTTCCCATCTCAATATCAAAACCATCAATATCAGACGCCTTATCAAATTGCAGATTTTGGTAAACAACCTGAGCCTGTGGATCAAAAACAAAACCTTCATATCCTGTCATAAAGGACTTACCGACACTCAACGAAGCACTCAGAGCATTTCCCTTCAATTCTGCTGTTTTTCCTCTTACAAGAGTCAGGACATCCCCTTTAAATAAACCATAAGAAAATAGTCCATTTAAATAAAATCCCGTGTCATGCTGTATACTGCCATAGGCTGTAACCAACCACTTATCAAATGCACTTTTTTTGCTCTCTACGACATCCTGAGGCTGTAGGGAAATTTTCCCATAAGTTCCCATAATTCCAAAGCCTGTGCTACAATCAGCGCTCTTCATTGCTTTGAGTGAAACACCAGCCTCTACAGCATGATAACCAAGATTGCCTCCATAGCCATATTCAAGATCAGACAAATCTGAAACATAACGACTATTTCCGCCATAACTCCGCACAAAAAAAGCAGGATTTTCACTATTTTCTAAAAAGTTCCCTACAGCAGTCTGAGATATTTCTAACTGCTTGTTTTTATTGCTAATATCCATTAAACTAGCATGAAATAAAGCATTTGGCAGAAGAAGATATGTTGGAACTTGTGGTACAACAGCCTTAATTCCCGTACCAGGATAAAAGATAAAACCCTCAGCATCCGCTACAACATAATTACGATCAGCAGAAGATCCAATAGAACGAGATACACGGAAACGAGAGCTATTCTTTCGCAACTGAGATGTTTTTAACTGAGAAGAACTCTGAACATACTCCGTTTCAAGGCGGAAATCCCAAAAACCTCCATTACTCTTACTGGACTTCTGTTTCGCCAACATGTTCTCATTTTTTGCATTGCCGAGAGATGAAGTTGGACCGTAAGCACGAAGACGATATCGATAAGGCGCTCCTCTTAGAGCCACATAACCAGCCGCTAGTTTAAAAGAATCTTCTGCCGCTTCTCCATAAACCTGAATAACTGAAACACTATGACTACTTTTTTTATCATCTTGGCTAAGACTTTTTCCTTTCCTTGAATTAACTGGAATCTCCACAACATGTACTTTTGTGTTTCCATAAACGTCACCGTAGATTAAAACTTTATCAGCCTTTATCCCTTTGTTTTGACCATCTGTAGTAAGAGATGCGTTTACAATAAGACGCGCATTTTTTGCAACATAAGCATAATCTGAGACAAGGTCATCTGCCCCAATGTGAAGAGTCTGATAACGACCATTTTTCGGTTTTTGGAAAAAAATGGAACTATCAATGTTTCTTACAAACGAAACGGATGAATCGCGCCATTTATTATTTTTTCCCGGTGTTAAAGTCCATTTTGATTTATTAGATAGCTCAATTTCAGCATAAGAATTCGTATCAATACGCGTCCCCCCCACAAGAAAAGAAGCATCAGCATTAACCACCACATACGAATGATTCTTAACCTCTAATAACCGATCAGCAAAGATACGTGCCCCCTCTGATGCCGTGATATAAGGGTATCGTTTAGAATCATCTATATAAATCGCTGTACCATCAGGAACTTTAAAGGCTGTCTTCTTAAACTCAAGCTCCCCTAATTGAACCAATGCCTCTCCTTCTTCGTAGTCCTCTTGTAAAGAATTTCCCTGAAAATACATCCCGCGAGCCCCACGTCCCTTAACGGTAATATCTGAATTTTCAAAAACAACCTTAGAATAACGCCAATCCCATGAGCCATACAAACGTTTACCATCTAATACGCCATAAAGAGACTCACCGCCAGGAATAAAAACTCCCGTTGAACTCTCCATTACTAAACCATGAACATCGGTAACATCAACCTTACCATTCAGAACCAAAAGAGTGCCACCTTGCTTTACACCAAAAACTGACTGTTTTATGTCATTATTACGGCTACCTATTTTTTTACCACGACCAGTAACAGAAACGTCATTAAAAAAGATTTCCATATTTTTTTGTGCAAATACCTCTGATGCAATCTCACCAGTCTTTTTTAACTGTAAAATCCCATAAACCCCTAAATTTTCTTTCTCTCCTACCTTAACAATTCTCTTATTAATTATTTTTACACTCGTATCACCACTCACATAAGCAACATTCGAAAGAGACTCGCTAGCACTCTTAATTGTCCCAAGAGCATCACACGGATACGACTTAAAAAGAGAATTACACGAAGGTTTAGAATCTTGTGCACCAGCACTTATATTCGGCATAAAGAAAAAAACAGATGTTGTAAGAGCACATAAACATACATGGTTTTTTAAGGTTTTAATCATAATTTATTTATCAACTTTCTTCTCTCCCCCTCATTCAAAACAAAGAAACACATCTACCGATTGCTTCATTACGGGGCAATCCATTTAATTCATTTTGAATAAAATGTAAAGCTAAAAACAAAAAAATAACACAATAAAGTCACTATCTATAACTTTACTACAACGCTTATGATGTTTAAGTGCAATGTATCACATGATGCATTTTTCTATTTTCATAAAGACCTTTTCCCATCATTTCATACATAAAATTTGCCCCTAGATCACAAAATCTAGGGGCATAAATATGAACAATATGCAAAGAATAGATGAGTAAAAATAAAGAACACTATAAAAGGCTTAATATACCATTCTCTACTTATGTGTAATATGTTTTACATTTCATGTATGGCTAAAAACGATAACGCAATCCTCCAGAAAAACTTATTCCAGAAAAGCCACCTTTCGTGAGCTTATGCTGATAAATCAGATCAGCATTAAAGACAAATTTTTGCGACAACTGAGCATTAAAACCAAACCCAGCTTCTAAGGAAGAACCAAAAGAACCTAACTGGAAAGCATCTTTAAACTGCACAGATTTCTTTTCTTCAAAACCATGCACAAGATGGACTTTCCCATATAAAGAAACATCAAGATCTTTTTTAGATACAGCAAGCGTCTTGGTTAAACGTCCACCAACACGTGCCACCCACTGATCAAGCTTGCCTATTTCAATATCAAAATTATCAATATCACGGGTCTTCTCAAACTGGAGATGTTGATAAACAACCTGAACCTGCGGATCAACAACAAATCCTGCATACCTTGTTGCAATTGTCTTACCACTTGTCAAGGAAACACTTAAAGGATGCCCCTTCAATGTTGCCGTCTTACCCCGTGCAAGAGTGAGAACATCACCTTTGACCAGACCATAGGACAAAAGACCATCTACATAGAAGCCTGCATCATGCTGCATACTACCATATGCTGTAGCAGTCCATTTATCAAATGTACTTTTCTGACTTTGTTTAACATCCACTGGTTGTAGAGAAAGCTTTCCATAAGATCCCATAACTCCAAAAGATATGATACTGTTAGAGTTTTCAATTTTTTGCAACAAAATACCTGCCTCTACAGCATGATAACTAAGATCGCCTTTATAACCATATTCGAACGAAGATAGGTCTGAAGTGTAACGGTAACTCCCACCATAGCCACGCAAAAATGAAACAGAATTTGCACTAACATCTAGCATTCCATTGGATATACTCCGCTGTATTTCCAACTGCTTATTTTGATTGCTAATATCAACCAAACCGGCATGGAATACACTATTGGGCAAAAGCAAATAGGTTGGCAATTGCGGAACAACAACCTTTCTCATAAACTCAGAATGATGTTCAAAATCTGGACCAGCAATGGGTCTAAATCCGGGGGAAGAACCCGGCACAGACGTAGAACTAGGAGCTAGACTAGAGCTAGGATGGGAATCAATATACCCATTCTCAAGGCGGAAATCCCAAAAATCCTCTTTACCTTCAACTAATCTCTGAGCAGAACTTGCCTCCCCTAAATCAGACCCTGGACCATAAGCACGAAGCCTATATTGATAAGGTGAGCTCTCCAATGCAACATAATCACCATCTAACTTAAAAGAATCTTGACTTGCGCTTCCAGACACCTGAATAATTGAAATACCTTTGTTATTCCCATACTTCCCAGTGCCTTCCCCTAGACTTCCAGCAACACTTTGTACATGTACTATCGTATTTCCCTCAACATCACCATGAATTAAAAGCCTATCCGTTTTTTGATTTTGAAGAGTCCCCCCGCTATTGAGGTAAGTGTTAAAATAGAGACGCGCATTACCTTGCGCCTTATAAACCAGACCTGATCCTTTCCCAATACGAAGCGTTTGATAATCCGTAGCTATGTTAGTCTTTGGTTGTTCAAAAGCGACAGAACTATCAATAAGATGTATCAATGAAACCGACGAAACACTCATAGAAAGAGAATCTCGCAAACTGACATTTTGGGTCTGTGACAAAATCCATTTTGAATTATCTCTCAAGCGGAATTCAGCAGAAGAACTACCATCAAGATGGACACCCCCTATAAGCGTAGAATTATCAGCCGAAACCTTTATAAAAGAATGATCTCCAGCCTTTAACAATAAATCCCCAGAAATTTCAGATTTTTCTAAAAGCTTAATCAGCCCACCAGATTTGTTGCTATAAATGGCTATACCATTTGGCACTTTTAAAGTGGTATTGTATAAATGAGCACTTCCTCGCTTTGGTAAATTTGTTTCTGGCAAGCCTCCAAATAACTGCCTCTCCCCAAAAAAGCGATAAAGTCGCTCTTTCTCATAAGAATCTGCCGTTTGCTTTTGACTCTCAGATGCTGCCCCTTCAAAAAAATGGAAGCCATAGGATGTACTACCTTCCACAGCAACAGTGGAATCCATTATATCAATATAACCAACATCTCCCTGAAATGAAACACCATGGACATTTGTAGCTTTAACTTTACCATCTTCAAAACGAATATAGCCAGCATTTTGAGCCATCTGAAAAACTGAATTCTTACTATGATGACCTCCACTGCCCGCTTGGTCACCCTTTTTAGTAATGGTAACACTTTTTAAAGTCACTTGTCCTTCTTCTTTTGTTTGAACTCCAACACCCTTTGTAAGATCAATCGCTCCTTTTTCTATATGAACTTCTCCAAAATTATCTGCTATAATACCATACTGCCAAAAGTCCTCTTCACCAGCAGTTGCAGCATCTTTAATGGCGATATCCTTCCCTTTAATCGTTGTACGTTTCCAAGTTGTAAGTTTCCCAGATGCCCTTATAGCTGCTTCTTTAGTGTCGTCCTTGGTTTTCTGATAAGTTTTATGAGAAATAGCCCCCCAATGTCCCCCATTACACCAAAAAAAATTAGCGTCCGTATTACATGAAAATTCATTCTTACCATTTTGCACTACAACAGCAGAAGCGGAAGCATTCGCTTGCACTGCACTAACGGCAACGGTTTGAACCTCGGCATCAACCTTGTGTACAAAAAAAAGGCATGCCGTTGTAAAAGCACATAAAGAGAGATGATTTTTAAATATCTTTACCATAATTCCACCATATTTATCCCGCAATTGATTAAAAGAGCTACATTTCTCAAAACTGCATCAAAAAAATTTAATACGTTTTGTTAGAATTTTTTATGTTTATTAGTTTATTTTGTGTTTTATGTAAATGAGAAATAGAAATTATCAGAATATTACAGTCTAAATTTGTCATTTTTATAAAAACTTACGAGAATACCACTGAAAACGATATGAAATGCACAAAAAATACTAAAAAGATAACTTTAGTAAATTTGTATTTATAACATTGCGTGATTAAGATGCTGCCTTTAAAACAGCATTTAAGACTTTTTTGACCATATTTTTGAGACAAATGTGAAATGCATTAGTGCTCTGTGAGCAACACCAGCTTTTGTAAAGAAAATGAAGAAAAAAATAGTCTATATCTGTCTTATTTATCTCTTAATAAGATAAATATCATTTTAGTTAGTTAAAAATATAAAGACGTAAAAGAAAACCCAATTTCCATCTTTATTGCCTCTTTTAAATTTGGTTTTCAACCTTCAAAAGCACCTAGAACAATATCTTTTAAAGAATGGAGATGTTATTTCACATTTTTGTTTACGGCGTTTTTTAAATGGAATCACAAACACAAAAAAATGGCACATTATTACGCGGACTCATTCACGCACGTTCTTAAAAAAACATCTTTTATTGCTAAAAATCCTATCTCACAACATTGCCTATAAATACGTATAGATCTATTGAATACGACCACTTTTAGATTGAGGAAAGAAAACAGCTTATCATATTGATTTTAAAGATATTTTAACATTTTCAGTTTGAATTACCCTCCAAATAGCGTAAGATTTTCTCACTTCAAATCTCTCCCATGTTGAATCAATCAAAATCATTGGCTTCCACATTACAAGCGATACTGGTGTATGGGTCAAAACTACAGAAGAAAGGACTTAAAATATCTTTCATGAACTGTCTAAATACCAAAAGCTGTAGCAATATTGGGGGCTAGCAAAGAGTATGATGGTACCGGCTTGCTCCTTCATAAACGTAAAGATGGCGGTGCTCAATGGATTTACCGTTATACCATTCATGGTCGGCGCCGTGAAATGGGCTTGGGTGTCTTGAGAGATGTCTCTTTAAAACAAGCGCGTGAATGTGCAACTGGGTGGCGTTTTGGTTTGCATGAGGAGCGTGATCCCATTAAAAAACGAGAGAAACAAAACCGGGGGGCAATACGCAATCTCCATTATTTAAAAGATATTGCTATAAATGCCTTTGAAAGCCGTAAAGCTGCATTAAATTAAAAAGTGATGGTAGAGCTAGAAATCAATTTATGCCTTTACAACTTTATGTTCTCGCTCATTAAGCTGTATTCCCATTTCAGAAATTACACAAACAGAGATACGCCATATTCCTGCTGCTATTTGGCATACAAAAGCTGCAACAGCAGAAAAAGCACTGAACCGTCATTTGTCTCAAACATGCGGCTAAATTACATTTAGATGTTGATTTACAAGCAGCACTACCATTTCATTTTCAAAATCAAACCACTCATAAATGCCTTTTATTAAAATGGTTCTAAATGATCTTCTTCACCATTCTTAAAATGGTGTACATCTACAGATCACTCCACCTTGTGACACGCCTGAAAATGACTTTCTGAATTCATCAGAAGAGAAATAAAAATAATAGAACCTTCTGTATTCAGTACTCTTACTTTAAATGGCAAAACAATCAATTTGCCACATAGGAAATAGCTATGAAAGGTAAAATTTGGCAATTATTGAGTACAATAAGCTCATCAGACTTTTCATACATAAAATAATAAAAAATCATAACTGTTCCACTTGTATTAAAATGGCAAAAATCTTGTGAGAGTACAGCAGATTATAACAAAGAAAAAAGGCAGCATATTATACTGCCTTTTACATAAAGCTAGGTATTGTAACTGGATTTTAGAAATTATAGCGCAATCCGCCAGTAAAACTGGCTCCAGAAAAGCCTGCCTTAGTCAGCTTATGCTGATAAACCAAATCACCATGAAGGGTAAACTTCGGAGACAATTGGGCATTAAAACCTAACCCAGTCTCTAACGAAGAACCAAAAGCGCCTAACTGGAAAGCATCTTTAAACTGCACAAATTGTTTCTTGCCAAAATTGTGAGTAACATGAAGTTTACCATACAAGGAAATAACATGAGCCTCATCGGCAGCAGGAAGCACCTTTGTTAAACGTCCACCAATACGTGCTAGCCACTGATCAAGAGTACCCATCTCAATATCAAAGGCATCAATATCACGGGCCTTATCAAATTGAAGACGCTGATAAACAACCTGAACCTGCGGATCAAACATAAGATCATCATCCCCTATTACAAACGCTTTACCAGAAGTTAATGCAGCACTGAGAGATCTTCCTTTTAATGTTGCCGTCTTGCCACGTGCAAGAGTGTGAACATCTCCTTTGAACAGACCATAGGACAAAAGACCATCCGCATAAAATCCCGTATCCCACTGCATACCACCATATGCCGTAGCAGCCCATCTATCAAATGTACTTTTTCGACTCTGTTCAACATCAAGAGGTTGCAGAGAAAGTCTTTGATAAGATCCAATAACTCCAAAAGAAGAGGCACCATATCTATTTTCAAATGTTTGTAGCAAAACACCTGCATCAATGGCATTATAGTCAAGCTCACCTCCATAACCATATTCAAGCCGAGAAAGATTTGACCTATAACGGTGATTACCACCATAACCACGCACAAAGAACGCGGGATTTTCACGCCTTTCTAACATTCCACCAGAAACAATGCGCAAGGGCTCTAACCACTTGTTTGTATGAGTAATATTCATCAAGCCTGTATGGAACAGAGCATTTGGCAATAGCAGATAGGTCGGAACTTGCGGTACAACAGCCTTAACACCTGGCTTAGGATGAGGTTTTGGCTCTGGTCCTGGAGGAGCTGGAGGAGGCGTTGGAGAAGGTCCTGGTTCAGGAGAAGGGGCTGGTGGCTCAGGCTCTGGCGTCATATATCCAGTTTCAAGGCGATAATCCCAAAACTCTCCTGAGCCTTTAACTAATCTTTGAGCAGGGTTTGCTTTTCCCAAATTAGATTGTGGACCATAACTATAAAGCTTATACTGATAAGGTGAATTATCTAACGCAACATAACCGCCCTCTAACTGAAAAGAATTTTGATTTGCTTTTCCAGAAACCTGAATGATGGAAATCCCTTGGTCATTTCCCCCACTGCCCGTAGGTCCTCCAGGACTTCCTGAAACACCATGCACATGAATCATAGTTGTTCCAGAAACATCACCATGAATTAAAACACGGTCAGTCTGTTGATTATCAATTGGACCACCACTATTCAGATATGCGTTAAGATAAATATGCGCACCATCCTGCGCCCTATAAATATCATCAATTCCATGTCCAATGTGAAGTGTATGATAAGTGTAATTACTATCAGGCTTTAAGTTTATAAACTTAATAGCACTATCATTCATAAGACTTACACGTGAAACAGATGAAGCACTTATAATCTTAGCTTCATGCTGATTTTCCTGTTTCTTTCGTTGTAAAATCCACGCAGATTCATTGCTTAAATAAAGTTCAGCATTAGAGTCCTCATCAACATAACTACTCCCTTCAAGAGTAGAGGCATCTGCTAAAACTATTATAGAAGCACCTTCCTCAGCTCTTAACAATGAATTCTCTGAATGAAGGCTACTTTGTAATAAACTGACAACACCATTCGTTTCACCAGTACTATAAAGAGCCGTACCGTCTAAAACTGAAAACATTGTTCTTCTTAAATTAACAACTTCCACTCTGGAGATAAGTTCTTCCTTCAATAAACTTTCTTGATCATCGGTGTTTTCCCACGGCTTGCCTCCCTTAAAATATATACCATAAGCTCCATCACCTTTTACTGTAATAGAAGAAGAAGACACATCAACCTCAGACACAGTAAAATGAGACTCAGAATCCTTAAATAAAGGAACCGAATTAGGAGTTCTGATAGTATTTTCTAATAATATGCCATGCATATTCTCAGCATCAATAGTTCCCTGAAATGTAACAGAACCACCTAAATCCGTGTACAAAACCGCATGTTTTTTATTTTCATCACCCCTCGCAGTAATATTAACAGCCTTGAGATTTACTTTCCCACCTAATGCAGAATAAATTCCATGGCCGTTCATGAAATCAAGAGAGCCACCACTCATATTAACTTCTGAATCACCGTAACTATAAACGCTTGCTTTTTCACCGTCACCATTCGTTTTAATTTGCACATCTTTTAACGCAATATTTGTGTTCTTCCCTATAGCTTGCACAGCCATTCTGCTTTCACGAATATCGCCATTATTTACTTCAATCCTCCCATCACTAGCATGAAGAGCTACCTCTGCATTACTGAGTTTTAAATCGGTCAAAGTAATTTTTCCTCCCTCCGATACAGACACACCACGTGCAAAAGCTTTTCCTTCAACTTCACTACGAACAGTTATATTTTTCCCTTTTACTTCCGCAGGCGCTTTTTTTACTGTTATAGCAACACGACTAGACGTAACTCCATCACCGTTCTCCCCCATAATCTTATAAGATTTATCGTTAATTGTGTCCGTTTTGCAATTATCGCATATATAATATGCACCATCATATAGAGTAAGTTTATCTTTTCCCGTCCTGTCATACGTGTAAACGTACCTCCCACCGTCTTTATCCCCACCTATTCCTTTAAGGGGAGGATAACTGGAATTATCTCCAGCAAATTGACTCAAAAAAGCCTTTCTCTCCCCACTAAGTCCACTCAAACTGCCATTTCTGCTCCCACTAAGCGCATTATAGTTACCTGCCTGCCCAGAAATGCTAGGAAGCCTTTCACGTGACATATTAGGAACAGGGGAAAGAGGAACATTCTCAAGATTGGGAGAAGTAGGCGGCATAGGAATAACACTGATCTTATAAGGCAGATTATTAGGAACAGGAGTAACAGTAATCTTATATCTACCCCCATATTCCTCTGCACTTGCACAAACGACTATTCCATTTTGTAGCAAAGAAAGGATAGCCGTTGTGACAGTATATAAACACACACGATTTCTAAATATTTTAATCATAGTTCCCTCGAAACCTTTTTTCCCCTCTCATTGAAAACAAAAGCATTCGTAAAAACATCCCTACGCACCCCTTAAATACGAAAAGGTGTAACCAAAGGAACGCATCTCATACTCATTTGAACCGTGTAATGAATGATCAAAACGAACTTACTGGAAGCTCTACAGACAACACAAAACCACCAATAAGAGAAATAATTATTCAGTACAATTTATAAGTGTATAATGCATTCTGTATTTCGTGTAAAGAAAAAATAAATCAATGCGTGTAAATTAATAAGAATTACAACCAACAATCGTTTTCTAAAAAAACGATCAAAGATATGTGCGTAAAAGAGATTGACCCAATTCGTAAAAAACGAATTTTAGCAAAGATCAAGCATGATAATGGCTAAACAAATCAGCACAAAACAAGATCAAGATATCCTATACGAATACTAGGCTCCCTCATCATTAAAGAAGTGCCTAAAGATAAATAGCGGGATGATGATTATCAGAAAAATTTAAAAAACATTTATGTAAGCTTAATAAAATGCTTCCATGCATAAAACAAAACATGTTGTGCACTCCTATCTCAAAAAGAAAGTTTTTGATCACAACATATTGTTACAAAGAAAAAAGGCAGCACAGGGTGCCGCCTTTCCTAAAAGGTACATACTGTACCTTATGTTAAAACTGATAACGTACTCCTCCGGAAAAACTTGTTCCAGAAAAACCAGCTTTATTGAGCTTATGTTGATAGACAAGATCAGCATGAAGAGAAAACGCTGAAGATAATTTAGCATTAAAGCCTAATCCAGCTTCTAAGGAAGAACCAAAAGCACCTAACTGGAAAGCATCTTTAAACTGCACAGATTTCTTCCCTCCAAAACCATGCACAAGATAAAGCTTACTATAGAAGGAAACATTATTTACTCCTTCAGATCCCTTAGGCGTCTTGGTTAAACGTCCACCGACACGTGCAACCCACTGATCAAGTTTGCCCATTTCAATATCAAAATTGTCAATATCACGGGCTTTCTCAAACTGAAGATGTTGATAAACAACCTGAACCTGCGGATCAACGACAAAACCTTCATATCCCGTTGCAATTGTCTGACCTCCTGTCAAGGAAACACTCAAAGGATTACCCTTCAATGTTGCTGTCTTACCCCGTGCAAGAGTGAGAACATCACCTTTGAGCAAACCATAGGACAAAAGACCATCTACATAGAAGCCTGCATCATGCTGCATGCTACCATATGCTGTAGCAGTCCATTTATCAAATGTACTTTCTTGGCTTTGTTCAACATCCACTGGTTGTAGGGAAAGTTTTCCATAAGATCCCAGAACTCCAAAGGATATAGCGCTGTCAGTACTTTCAATTGTTTGCAACAAAAGACCCGCTTCTAGACCATTATAGTTAAGATCACCTTTGTATCCATATTCAAGGGCAGACAAGTTTGAAGTGTAACGGTAACTTCCACCATATCCACGCAAATATAAAGCAGGATTTTCACGAACTTCTACCATTCCATTGTAAGTAGCTCGTAATGCCTCCAACTGCTTGCTTTGGTTATTTACATCCATCAAGCCGGCATGGAATACACTATTTGGCAAGAGCAAATAAGTTGGAACTTGTGGAACAACAGACCTGACAAATTGTTCAGGAAAACCAGATACAAGTGTAGGAAGAGTAGACTTAACATACTGATTTTCTAAACGGAAGTTCCAGAATTCCCCACCATCCTTAATAAATTTCTGCTCAACATGCTCCTGTTTTGCAGTCGCTTTTGGGCTGTAAGAACGGAGAGTGTACTTGTAAGGTGAATTCTGCAATGCAACATAATTACCATCCAGTTGGAAAGAGTCCTTTGCTGCTGTTCCATAAACCTGAATGATTGAAACACTATGAGGATTCCTAACATGCCCCTTATCCGCTATATTTTCCGAAATTCCCCGCACATGTACTGTCGTTTTTCCAGAAACGTCACCATATATGACAAGCCTATCGGTTACTTGCTCATCACTTGGATCGTTAGGACTTAAATGCGCATTGAGATGAATTGAAACATCACCTTCTGCTCTGTAAACAATACCTTTACCCTCTCCAATGTGAAGTGTCTGATATTTCTCTTCAGATTTTGGAGCTACAAACTTCATGCGACTATTTACAAGACTTAAAGATGAGATACATGAATCCACACATTCTGAATTTTGTTCATCAATCTTATGCGCACTTCTTGTAAGAATCCACGTTGATTTATTGGTCAAATCTAATTTTGCATAAGAACCTTTATCAACGCGCGTACCACCTACGATAACAGAATTGTCAACCACAGCAAGTACACTAGAATTATTCTCAGCGCTCAATAGCAAATCACCAGCAAGAATCGTTTCCTTTTCTAATGAAATCTGACCATTAGAACCATTAGCATAAATAGCTATACCATTTGCAACTTCAAAGTTCGTTTTTTTCAATGAAATTGCCCCTGTTACGTGTATAGGTGTTTCTTTCTGTTGGGACACAGCATTAGATTTCACAACACCCACTTTCTCAACAGCAGCCCCTGCCATTTCAGGCAATCCTGCAACCACATTCCCTGAATCCTTATTTTGATTCCGCTGCTGATCTTCTTTTTTCGTCCCATCAAAATATATACCATAAGATTGATTACCTTCCACTTTAAAAGTAGAAAACTCGATATTAGCACGATTCAAAGAAGGACGAACGTCAGCAGATTTCCTTCTCCTAGAAGTTCTAGCTTTAACAGCGTCACCGCTTTCTTTAATCCACAAAGCAGTAGCATCAGTAGAAACTGTCCCATTCTTCAAATCAACAGAACCATTATTGTCTAACAGAATAACAGCATGTTCAACCTTCTCTGCAGACTCTGATCTTCCTGCTTGTTTTTTTACAGTAATCTTAACACTGTCTAAATTAACATTACCTCCAGATTCTGATTTCACTGCCGCCCCGCCTGTAACACTTATAGAACCAGAATCCATTGTTATTTCACCACCGCTACTAACAAGACCAGCAGAGGCTAAAGCACCTTCCACATTAATTTTCGTGTCCTTTAAATTAACAGAAGATCCAGGACGTGCAACAGTACCCACATAACGAGCATTGACCGTTCCATCAGTCATCTTAACTTTTCCGCCACTTTTAGCTTCAAGCCCAATCACAGAAGATTTAATCGTTGATTTATTATCCAAAACAACCTCTGCATTTTCTTCTGCAAGCACAGCACTCGTAAGGTTTCGTTCAGTAACATCAGAACTATTTTCATTATCACCTCCCGCACCAATAATGGTAGCATTCTCTAACTTAAGAACTGTACCATCTTTATCTGCACGCACAGAATGCTGATCTTCGCCTTTTGCCTCCAGTGTACGATTTGCTATTGTATGAGATCCACCATCACTACATGAATAAGAAGTTCGTGATTCTCCTTCACCATTTTCCTGCGTACTATCACACTGAGAAGAAACATTTCCTTGCCCAACATCATTGATAGATACAACTTTAGAGTCCTGTGACTTAAGAGGTGCTGGCTTAGAAGAGACAGTAAGCGTGTTAACCTCAGATGTTTTAGCAGGTCCAGCCGAAAGTAGAATACGCCCTACAGGACCACCTTCCTTCTTCTCAGGTGCAAGCTCCTTTTCCTTAGACACAATAGAAACAGCTGGCTCAGCAACAATCTTAGACGCTTTAGCTTTCTCATGAGTAATAGGTGTTACAACCTCAGAACTTCTCAACGGTGTAACAGTCTGCGTATTTACATTTTCAGTTCTCTCAGTAGAGGAAGTAGGAACACCTGAAGCTAAAGTATACTCTGCTTCATTCCCATTAATGCCTCCATTTGAATTAGGAAGAAGAGTAATATTTAAGGCTTCACCCTGTTCATCTGTTGTTTCCAATAATGGAGTAGATAAAGTAGGTCTTTCAGATCCCGAATAATCAACAGCCTCATCTGTATCAGACCTTGCAAGCGCAGAAAACGGAGCAACTGTAGGCACTCCCTGAAGAGATACAATTTCAGGGTCAGAACCCTCTGCTAGAGGAGGAGTAGTTACCTCAGCCAAAGAATTTTGCCCTACAGAAGAATCGTCTAGATTAGATCTCTCAGCTATAGCACCTCCATTTATGTTTTTTTCTTTTACGATATCTTTTTTAGTATTTTCAAACTCTAATTCTACATCCTTTAAAGCAGCAAAACCCAAATCCATCTCCATATATTCCCCTAAAGCTACGTCTGTCGCCAAAGGAGGATCTTCCATAGTGCCATTTTCTTTTTGTATTTTACTTTCTAAACGGAAATCCCAAACTTGTGTTGTTTCTAATAAACGCCCATCGAAAAACTGCATCTTCGGAGTAAGGGTTGGACCATAACCACGAAGAATATACTGATAAGGCAATCCTGATATCGTAACATAACCATTTGCAAGCTTAAAGGAATCCTTTGTTGCTTCCCCATAAACCTGAATAATTGAAACACTATGATACTTATGTTTCTGTTTTACATTATTCTCATTGTCTCTTTGTCCACTTTCTGTGCCATTAGCTGCTCTTTCATTCACATGTACCTTCGTCTGACCAGAAACATTACCATGAATCAAAAGCCTATCAGATATTTGAGAGTTTTTTGAATTGTCCTGATTTACAGATGCATTAAAATAAATGTGAGAGTCTCCAGAAGCAGTATAAACTACACCATCCCCTCTTCCGACACGAAGAGTCTGCTTCTCTCCATTTTCTGAAGACACAAACTTAATAGTGGCATCTTTCAGGTTTATAGACGAAACACATGAACTCCCACAACCAGCGTGCGTTTTTTTACTTTTCGTTAAGTGCCACTCTGATCCAGAGTTCAAGAAAATCTTAGCATGAGACTTTTGATCAATATGAGTACCACCTTTAATGATAGAACCACCATTAACAAAAACTGACAAATGAGCATTAGAAGTAGCTTCCAACAATAGATCACCAGAAATAGTTGATGACGGATCGCCAGAACCCTTTAAAGATGAACTACCAGAACCCTTTGAAGACTTGTCTATAATGACAGAACCTGTGGTATTCTCACCATAAATGGCCTTACCTTCAGGAACTTTAAGAGTAGTGTTTTGTAATAAAACGACAGAATCTCTCTTTACTACCCCTTCCGTACTTTGATCTTCTAATTCTGAATCATCACCCAGATTTGCCGTATATTGTATATTTTTATGACTAAAATATACGCCAAAAGATCTCTCACCATTCAATGTAATATTTGAAGAGTCTATAACAGCATTAACCCGAAGGTCATTCATCGTACCAGAAGACTCTTCACCTAAGAACTGGGGCATAAGCGTTTTAACCTTAGTTAAAGAACTGTTATATTCTTGATACGGTTGCGGCGGCTCTACGCTAGGAAGGTTTCCTACCCCACCTACGTTAGGAACGCTTTCTAACTCACCTCCATTATCAAAATAATCCTCAAAGTCTTCATCATCGTCATTACCGTTAGTGTCCAGTACCCACAAAAAAGCAACATCAGAACCATCAAATTTTCCATTTTTATAGGAAATAAATCCGTTATTTGCTAATAAAATATTACTCTTAAATGATCCTTCATCTAAACTCTGAGATTCTGCACGTTCAGAACTACCCTGTAAGTTTTCAGATCCATTTTTCTTAATGTTAATACTAACATTATCTAATGTGACAAACCCTCCCTCAGATATGGCTGCACTTCCACCTTCTCGTAAAACAATAGATCCAGATTTCATAACTATTCCTGATTGACCATAGCTGTGCAAGCCCGCTGTACCTAAACCTGAAACCTGAGAGTTTTGCCGTGCAAGAGGAAGACTACCGCTATCACTGTCCCCAGAAAGCTGATCAAATGAAGGAAGCCCCTCCACATTAATCGTTGTATTATCCAGAGTAATCAATGAATCACTATCAGCCTGAGCTCCTGAATTCAAACTATGGATTCTCCCACGCTTCACAATAATCTTCCCACCCACCTCAGCATAAAGACCAACCAGAAAATCGTAAATTCCGGTATCCTGCAACTCAACCTTCCCATCAACTGTTGCAAATATAGCACTTCCAAATTCTGGCCCTATATCATCAGAATCTATATCATCAGGATCCATATCATCAGCTCCTACATAATTAGCAGCCATCTGTCCTTCATATATACCAACATTCAGCTGGGTCATATCCTTAATAGACATATTTCTCAATTTAATAGTTGTCTCATCAACACCAACGCCTTCCTCTGGAAAGGCTCCTGCTTCTTGTCCATTCTTTGAGGCTTGAGAACCTGGCTCAACCTGAAGCTTTCCCATTGAAGTTACAGCATTAGCACCATAGCTCTTCACGTGAATACTCCCATACTTTGCTGAATGCTCCTTACCATCCTCACAAAAAATAGGAGCTAGTGGTTCAGACTGAAAACTCTTAACTCCACATGTATAAGCACCCACTACAGGCAAAATTAAAGAACTTTGGGGAGAAGAATCATTTCCCATAGAAACGCCTCCACCTTGCAAAAAGAAGAGAGCACTCGTTGTCAGTGCGTACAAACGGGTACGATTTTTAAATACATTGATCATATGTCAAACTTTCTAAATATAACTTGCAAAAGCACTAGAACTAAGTGAAAATAAGGTAAGTGCACATTTTGTAACATACATTAGTCTATTTTACAACATACTGCATCTTATTATAGTGCTATTTTGTGCATAATTTTGTACATAAAAATGTCTAAGTTCAGTTTTTAAGTGCGTAAACCCTTAAATAATATTTTATGAAATAAAGGATAAAATGATGATGATAAAATATCTGAAATGGGTAGCTTCTATTTTTGTTGTTGCAATGAGCTTTGCAACATTTGCATGGGCAGGTATGAATGTTAATGCAAATATAACAGTTGATCATGTTTCAGGCACAACTTCTGTTCCCACCTCTCCACAAAAGGTTATTGTATTTGATATTGCCTCGCTTGATAATATGAATCGCCTCGGTATCAAAGCTGTGGTAGGTATTCCTGAAGGGAAGAAACCTTCATATTTACAGCAGTTCAATGATGCAAAATATGAAAAAATTGGCACCCTTTTTGAACCTGATTATGAAAAAATTGCTGCCCTTCAACCTGATTTAATTATTATTTCCTCGAGAACTCAAGCCAAGTATAAAGATTTATCCAAAATCGCTCCAACCATTGATCTAACCGTAGGAAATGAAAACTCTCTTGGGGATATAGAACGGAATGTGTCTATCCTTGGGAAAATTTTTGACAAAGAAAAAGAAGCGGCAGAAGAAATTTCTAAGCTCAATAAAAATTTAGCAGAAGTCCGTAAGAATACTAAAGGAAAAGGTACGGGACTTGTCCTTATGACCTCTGGTGGAAAGATCAGTGCTTTGGGTCCAAAGTCACGTTTTGATATCATCCATTCCGCATTTGGAATTGCTCCTGCAACCGATAAACTTACTGTGCAGAAACATGGACAGCTCATTTCCCCTGAGTTTATTCTCGAAACCAATCCTGACTGGTTGTTGGTTATTGATCGGGATGCAGCGATTGGACGGGAAGGACAATCTGCTGCACAACTACTTGACAATGAACTTGTTCATCGTACAACAGCTGGCAAACAAAAACAGATTATTTATTTAGACTCCTGGAGCTGGTATCGTGCTGCTGGTGGTCTAACTGGACTCAATGAGGCAGCACAACAAATCAATGACGCTTTTACAAAAAGCAAATAAGTGTAAAATAACTTGCGTGCTGTCGCAATAAAATTTAAGAGCAAAGGCTGTTACTAAACAGCCTTTGTTTTTTGTTAGAAAATGATTTAACGTGAAAAATTATTGGATTATCATAACAATTCTTATCCTTCTGTCTATTCTCAGCATTTTTGTTGGTTATTCCGATGTAACGCCCTCTGACCTCTTATCAAGCGATCCACATGCCTGGCTTATTTTCTGGCAAACCCGTCTTCCTCGTACAATTGCAGTGCTGTTAGCAGGTGCAGCACTTGCACTCTCCGGCATGATTATGCAACTGCTTGCACGAAATCGCTTTGTTGAACCATCTACCGCTGGAACCGTTGAATCGGCTTCCCTTGGCATTCTTTTTGTTATGATTTTTTTGCCCGATATCCCTGTTTTAGGAAAAATGATAATCGCGACAATTTTTGCCATGACCGGTACACTGCTTTTTATGTTTTTATTACGTCAAATTCCTCTCAAATCGGCCCTCATGGTACCGCTGACAGGAATTATGCTAGGCTATGTTATTGGTTCCCTCACCAACACCATTGCCGATTATGAAATGTTGCTTCCCTCTCTTCAAGGCTATCTATTTGGCAGTTTTGCAATGATTTTAGAGGGAAAATATGAACTTTTATGGTTCTCTCTTCCCCTCTGTATTCTTGCCTATTTCACGGCTGATCGCTTTACCGTTGCTGGTCTGGGAGAAGATTTAACCAATAATCTTGGTCTCAATTATCGTGCTGTTATGATTTTGGGTCTCTTTATTGTTGCATCAATTACTGCAGTTATTGTCTGTACAGTTGGTCGAATTCCCTTCGTTGGATTGATTATTCCAAATCTTGTTTCAAATTTCATGGGCGATAATATGCGCCATACTGCTCCCTGGGTAGCAATCAGCGGTGCAGGATTGGTTTTAATTTGTGATCTTTTAGGGCGAATCATTAACCCTTCCTTAGAGATTCCCATAAGTACTATGATGGGCGTTATCGGTAGTTTTATTTTTATTATACTGCTGTTACGCTGGAGAAAGCGTCTTGGATAAAAAGAAAAAAACAACGTTTATATTGTCAACGCTTATCCTGGTGGCATGCACCGTAACGTGTCTTTACATGACATGGAATGTCAACATCTACACTTGGTCGTTCCGACTCACAAAACTTATCTCTCTTCTTCTCATTGCCTATACCATTACCGTTTCTACTATTTTATTTCAAACAGTGGTCAACAATCGTCTCCTTACACCTTCAATTATGGGGTTTGATCAGCTTTATATTTTAATTAAAACCACCACGATTTATTTTGTAGGCTCTCTTTCTTTGCCTTTTTTAAATGAAGAAGGACAATTGATTTTTGAAACTTTCATTCTCATTCTCTTTTCCATAAGCCTTTTCCGCTGGTTATTTTCAGGGAGTCTAAAAGGACTTCATCTAACACTCTTGATTGGTGTTATTTTAGGTGGCTTTTTTTTCAGTCTACGTATGTTCATGCAATTGCAACTCAATCCGGACCAAATGATGAATTTAACGGATATTATGTTTGCAAATTTTAATAAATTCAATACGTCATTAATCGGCTTTTCTACTGTCATTGTCTTCATTGTGAGTCTGATTGGTTGGCGTTCACGCCACCTGCTTGATGTACTTGCTCTGGGACGTGAAAATGCGCTCAATCTTGGCGTGGATTATCGCAAAAGCGCTACAGCTATTCTCATTTTTGTTTCTATTCTCGTATCCATTTCCACAACACTAGTAGGACCGATCACCTTTTTGGGCTTGTTAGTTGCCAACCTTGCTTATGAAATTTCCTCTCAGGTGAAACACGGTGTTGTAATGCTTATTGCAATATTATTGGCGATTATTTGTCTGGTTGGTGGACAATTTATTTTAGAACAAATTTTTCATATGGCAGGACGTTTAAGTTTTATTATTGAATTTTGTGGCGGTGTTGTCTTCTTAACCTTACTGATAAAGGGAAAACTAAAATGATTGAAATCAATCACCTTTCCAAGTCTTATGGAGCAAGATTGATTATCGATGATTTGTGCCTTCGTCTTCCCAAAGGGGGAATTATTTCTCTCATTGGTCCCAATGGTTCTGGAAAGTCCACGCTTTTGATGCTGATAAGGCGTCTTTTACCCCGCCAGAATGGTACAATTCATATCGACGGCTGTGATATTGATAAAATGCCCCACGATATTTTGGCTCAAAAACTCTCAATCCTGCGTCAAGAGAATCCTTTATCCTTTCGTCTTACCGTATATGATTTAGTCAGTTTTGGACGCTATCCATATTCAAAAGGCTGGTATAATAAGGAAGATAAACAATTTATTGACAGTGCGCTTCGCTATCTTGGTTTACAAGACCTAAAAGACTGCTTTTTAGATGAACTTTCTGGCGGACAGCGTCAACGTGCTTTTATTGCAATGGTCATCTGTCAAAACACTGATTATCTCCTGTTAGATGAACCTTTGAATAATCTGGATATGAAACATGCCGTTTCTATGATGAAACAGTTACGCCGTACAGCCGATGAACTCAAAAAAACCATTCTCATTATCATGCATGACATTAATTTCGCATCATCTTATTCAGATATGATTGTTGCCCTTAAAAAGGGCAAAGCAGCCTATTGTGGAACACCACAAGAAATTATGCAGCCAGAAATTCTTAAAGAAATTTATGACATGGATATTCAGATTGAAACAATCAATGATATTCCTATCGCCTTTTATTATCGATAAATCCCTCTTGCTGATTCATGGTTATAAAGATTCTTTTTTATCCTTGCCTGCACACTAAAATCTGTTAAAAGTGGCGGCATTAGCTTATTGGGGAATAGTTTAATGGTAGAACAGCGGACTCTGACTCCGTCAATCTTGGTTCGAATCCAAGTTCCCCAGCCAATGTAGCTTGCCAGCGGGTTTTGTATATTTTGACACCAGGTTTTGTACCAATTTATTTTCTTTTAAAGGGTTTTTAAGGTGTTTTCAAAGGGTCTTCAAAGACCTTTCAAAGGGTATTTAAAACCTCTTTCATGAATCTTTTTT